>DNCM01000041.1 GCA_003498085.1 bacterium | reverse complement strand
TTAAACAGATTTTTTCTAAAAATTATTACTGGATTCTTTGATGTAGAAATTCACTTTTTCCCCAATTTTGTGGATAGATACTAGAAGTTTGCGAGAAAAAATGTAAATTTCCATCTAAGTTTACATAATATTTATTATCAGAATATAGATAAATTCAGAACTTCATAAGTTTTAAACTTTATAACTAGCAGAAAAGTCTTGACAAGAGGTTAATTGTGAATTATTATATACGCAACTTTAGTCTTAGGAGACTGTAGTGTGGCTTGTCGATGAAGTAAAAAAAAGGCTTGAGGTTACTCTTGTTTCTGTAATGATGCTAGATGAAGAGAAAAGAGAGCTTTATATTGTCGAATCTTCTGGGCTTCCTGAAAAGATCATTCAAAATGTAAAACAAGATTTAGGAAAAGGTATAGCAGGCTATGTTGCAGAAAAAGGAGAAGCTCTACTTGTTGGAGATATAGAAAAAGATCCAAGATTTTCTAAAAAATCCCTTAAAAAATATTGGACAAAATCCCTTATTTCTTGTCCTATTAAATACGGAAACCATCTTTTCGGTGTTTTAAATGTAAACAACAAAAAAGATAGAACGCCTTTTAATGAAAATGATTTAAAAAAGGTAGAAGATTTGATAGAAGAAGCGGGTGACAAATTTCTATCTGCAAGCATAAAAGATCTAAAGCAAAGAACAAGAGAACTTAATGTTTTACTTTCATATTTTCAGAATATCTCTTCATCTTTATACCTTTCCGAGATTACAAAACATACCAAAGATACATTAATTTCACTTTTTCAACCACTAATAACTATTATTACTGTTCTTCCGGAGAAAAAAGTTTTTCTTACATCAAGGATTAAGGGAAGGATTAATGACAAAATAAAGATACATCTTTCAGAAAAACTTGATTATTTTTTCGAAATAGGCAGTAACATGAGTGAGTTTCAATGGATAACAACGCATTCTGGTGCAGTCCCCTACCCTTCCAAAAAAATTAAAAAGATTCTTTCGTCTTCAACCAACCTTCCAATAACTATTGGTGATAAAAAACTTGGTCTTTTATCTATAGGAGGGGAAACTCATTTTTCCCGTGAAGATTTTAGAGTTCTTACTATTATTCTTAATCATTTAGCGGTTGCAATTGATAAATTAATTGTCTACCAGAAACTTGAAGATGAGATGGTAAAAACTAAAGAAGAGCTTGCAATCTCTGAAAAGATGGCTGCAATAGGAAAGGTCTGTGGAAAGATTTCTCACGATTTAAGAAACCCATTGAGTATTATTTTACTATCAACTGCAATTGCAAAAAATAAAGAAAAAGATGAAAAAAATCTTGAAATTATTAAGAGGGTAGAGAGGGCAGGAAATACAATGGAAAGACTCATTGAGGAAATAACAGATTTTACAAAGGAGATAAAGATAAAGAAAGAAATGATAGAGCTAACAAGAACATTAGAAAACGCCCTTTTTCTTTTTGAAGATAGGCTTGTTAATATTGAAAAGGAAGTTCAAATTTCATTTTCTTCTCCTATTTCTGCAGATCAGAGAAGGCTTGAACAAGTATTTTTAAACCTCATTTCAAATGCTATTCAGGCTATGAACGAAAAAGGAAAAATTGAAATTAAAATAGAAAAAGAGGGTGATTTTGTAAAAATTGAGGTTTCTGATACAGGGCCTGGTATTCCGGATGAGATAAAGGAAAAGATATTCGAACCATTCTTCACAACAAAAACAAAAGGTATTGGTCTTGGCCTTTCCATTGTAAAGGAGATTGTAGAAAAGCACGGTGGTTATATTGAAGTTTCTTCAACTTTGGGAAAAGGCTCATCGTTTAAAATTTTTCTTCCATTGCAATGATAAATATTCTTAAGAAGTTTGCAAATACTAAAGATTGGATAAAAATTAAAGGATTAATTAAAGAGAAAGCCTCTTTTCTTTGGATTATGAATATGGATAAAGAAATATTGGATGAAGAGGGGGAAATATGTCCAGAGACAAGCAGAAATTTTTGTCTGGATTTTGTAAAAAGTGGGTTTTTGGAGACAAGAAGAAACAGAGTTCCTTATGTTTTCCAATGTGAAAAAGGCCTTTTTGCATTTTTCTCTCCAGTTTTCTTAAATGATGAGCTTATGGGTGTAATTGGTGCTTGCAGGATAAAACCCCGTCATATTCCGTTAGGTGTACGAGAAATTAAAGGATTACCTAAAAAAGAAGGGTTTGTCTCTTTTATTGAAGGCGAAGAAATAATTGTTTTAAAAGAAATACTTCAAAGGGAAGGAGAGTTTATCAGTAACCTCACCTCTTCGTTTCTTAAAATCCTCCTTAAAGATATCGAGCTTTCTGAAAAGGAAGATGAGTTTTTGGCATTATCGGAAGCTTACAAGTTATTTTCAGGTGAATATTCTGGAGAGGTTCAAAAATTAGGTAAACAAAATCTATATTTTATCATTGTTGACCTAATAGCAAGAGCGATGGGTGCCGAAATCTGCAGTTTAATGACAGTTGATAAAAAAACTCAAGAGATGAAGATTGAAGCAGCAATTGGCCTTGATCCAATAATCATGGCAAAAACAAGATTAAAAGTTGGAGAAGGAATAGCAGGTTATGTTGCAAAGACAGGAAAACCATTACTTGTTACAGACATCGATAATGACCCGAGATTTAAGATTAGAGCATACAAGTCAAATAGATACTATACAAAATCCTTGATCTCTGTACCATTAATAGTAGATGGCGAAGTTTTTGCTGTTGTTTGTGTGAACAATAAGACAACAAGAGAACCATTTTCTCAACAAGATTTAGATATTTTAACTCTCCTTCTATCCCGTATTATCCGTTCAGCAGACGGTGAAATAATCCCCTTCCCTATCAAATTTAAAGAAACATCTGATCTAGTTATAAGAAATGAGGAGTTACAAAGAGAAATTGATAGTTATAGAGGGAAGATTGCAAGTATTTTTGACGAAAAGAAAAGGCTTAGCGAAGAGAAAGAGAAGCTTTCCGAAAAGATAAAAAATATTGAAGAACTTCTTGAAATTGAAAGAAAAAAATCAAGTGAACTCAGTGAAATTCTTGAGAAAAGAGAAGATGTTGAATATCTTAAAGAATTACTTGAAAAAGAGAAACTTAAAGCAGAACTTTTAGAGCAAGAATTATCTATTTTGAAAGAAAAATCAAAAGAGAAAGTTGAAATTTCTAAGATAGAAGAAGAAATCATCGAGCAATTTAAAAAAGAGGCAATAGAAATGATAGGAGAAGAAAAAGAAGAAGATTTAGCAAAAGCCCTTGAAGAAGAAAGAGAAGCGGGAAGAAAAAAAGATGGAAAGATTAAAGAGCTTACATTGCAAATTGAAACACTGAAAAGGGAAAAGGTAAAGGAAGAAGTTGCGTTACTTAAAAGACAAAAAGAATTGGTTAAAACAATTAAACTCCAAAAATCAAGAACTGAGATTGAAGAACTTTCATCTGAGCGTGAAAGAATTGAAGTGCTTTTAAATATAAAGAGAAAGATCGAAGGTGTTGCAAAGCTATACGAAGAAGCAAAGAAACTTAAAGATAAAAAACAAGAAGTAATTCACAGAGAAACATTAGAGAGATTAAGAAAACAGGCTGCTGAGCTTGAGGAATTAAGGACGCAAACAAGGGAGCTTTCGTTTTTATATAAACTTTCTTCAACTATTTCAAACATCATCTCGGAAGATGAGATATTTGATGAAGTGCTAAAAGAAGCAGGCGAATATTTTGCCTGCGATGTTTCAGGATACCTCATCTTAAGGGATAAAAAGCTTTTTGCTTTTGTAAAATCAGATATTCTGCTACATGGTCCAAAAATAGAAGGATTTAAAAGGAGAATGAAGAATGAATGGTTAAGACTAAATCCAATAAGGAAAAAGAATATAAAAAGACAAATATTCTTTAGGTTTACTGGAGAGAAAGGAAAAACTAGCGTTAGTATTTCCTCTTATATTTCATCGCCAATAAGAGGAGAAAAAAGGAAGGTAATTGGAGTTCTTTTTATCGCCTCTTGCAAAAAGGATGCATTTTCAAAGACATCGTCGAATATTCTTTCTATTTTAACAGACCAGCTTGGGATGGCAGTAGAAAGAGCAAGACTATTTTTGAAGGAGGAAATACTTGCAACAAGGGACGAATTGACACATGTTTTTAACTTCAGGTATTTTAGTGAAGCGTTAGAAAAAAGCTTTGAGATTGCAAAGAAGAGAAATAGACCTCTTTCTATGATAATGCTTGATTTTGACCATCTGAAGTTTGTAAATGACACATATGGTCATGTTCAAGGGAACAGGCTCATAAAGACAATAAGTCGTCTTATTGAAAAAGGTGTAAGAGAAGGTGATATCGTTGGAAGGTTTGGAGGCGATGAGTTTGGTATTATCCTTCAAGATACATCATTAGAAATAGCATATAACGTTTCTGAGAGGATAAGGAGGCTTATTGCAGAACACAAAATATTTATAGAAAATAAACCCCTCTCCCTTACAGCAAGCTTAGGTATTTCTGGTTTTCCATCGAAGGATGTCCATTCCCCTTCTGATCTCATCAAAATAGCAGATACCTGCTTATACAGGGCGAAACAAGAAGGAAGAAATAAAGTGGTTGCGTGGACTGGTAGCTAAAATGAAGATCTATCTTGATCATGCGGCAACAACACCCCTTGAGCCTAGTGTTCTAGAGGCAATGAAACCATACTTTTGCAATTTCTTTGGAAATCCATCAAGCACTCATTCATTCGGAAAAGAGACAAAAGAGGCAATCGAAGATACAAGGTATAAAATAGCAAGATTCTTGGGTGCAAATGAAGATGAGATAGTCTTTACCTCCTCTGGAACAGAGGCAAACAACTTGGCAATAAAAGGTGTTTGTTTTGCCAATAAGAATAAAAATCATATCATTACATCGCAAATTGAACATCATTCAGTTCTTGAGGTTTGCCATTTTTTGGAAAAAGAAGGTTTTAGTGTCACATATCTTCCTGTTGATAGTTATGGCTTTGTTTCTCCGGACGATGTAAAAAAGGCAATTACCAAAAAGACTATTCTTATCTCTATTATGCATGCAAACAATGAGATTGGAACAATCGAGGATATTGAAGAGATTGGAAAGATTGCATGGGAGAACGATATCTATTTCCATACAGATTGTGTTCAGACCTGTAGCCATATCCCATTGGATGTTAATTCCATAAATGCAGATCTTGTTTCTATCTCGGCTCATAAACTGTATGGTCCAAAGGGTGTTGGTGCATTGTACATAAGAAGAGGAACAAGAATTAAGCCGCTTCTCCATGGGGGTGGCCATGAAAAGGGACTTCGTTCATCAACAGAAAATACGCCGGGCATCGTTGGATTTGGAAAGGCAATTGAAATTGCAGAAGATTTAATGCAAGATGAGATAAAAAAACTTACTTTTCTACGAGATAAATTGATCAATGGGATTATGGAAAGAGTTTCTGCAAGATTAAATGGCCATCCAGAGAAAAGACTTCCTTGTAATGTGAATGTTTCGATTAAGTCTATAAATGGAGAAAAACTCCTTCTATATCTTGATAGAGAAGGAATTGCAGCGTCTTCTGCATCAGCTTGTTCATCATCAAATGAAGGACCATCTCATGTTTTAAATGCAATCGGTGTTCCAGAAGAGTTTATTTATGGCTCTATCCGATTTACACTTGGAAGAAAGACGAGTGATGAAGAAATAGATTATGTTTTGGATGTTCTTCCAAAGATCGTTCAAAAAATTGAAATTGCCTCGCCTATAAGATAGAGCGAGCCGCAGATGCAAATAAGTTCATCTTTTTTAACAATTTCTTTCGCATATTTTATTGCGGTTTCTACATCATCCATCATAAGACAATTTTTTGTGTATTTCTGAGCTATTTTGAAAAGGGCTTCTTTTGGACACGTCCTATCTATTTTGGCTTCAGTTATTATTGTCTTAGACGAAGATATATCAAGATTTCTGAAAAATTCTTCGATATCCTTGTCAGATAGAATTCCAATAATGAATATTGGTTTGTAAGAAGAAAAGTATGAGTTTAGACATCCCCTCAATACCTTTGCACTGTCCGGATTGTGTGCTCCATCAAGGATGATCAAGGGCTCCTTAGATACAACATCCATCCTTCCATGAATCTTTGCATTCCTTAATCCAGTTTTTAGTGCATAATCAGAAAATGGAAAAGCATCTTTTATAGTTTCAAGTCCTGCAATAGCAATACTTGCATTCTTTACCTGGTGATCGCCAATCATCTGCAGTGATAAATTTTTATAGACTTTACTGCGAATTTTCGCATCAAAATTATCCGGCGTTCCACTTGCATAAAAATCCCTTCCTTCAACTATTGTTGGCGATTTCTTTTTCTTTGCCATGTTTTCGATCACATCCATTGCCTCTTTGTATGTTTTTCCAATGACAACTGGTATCTTCCTTTTAATTACTCCAGATTTTTCATAAGCTATTTTTTCTACAGTATTTCCAAGGTAGTCCGTGTGTTCAAGGGATATATTTGTGATAATAGAAAGAATTGGTTTTATTGTATTCGTTGCATCAAGCCTTCCACCAAGGCCGACTTCAATTACACCAATATCGATATTTTCTTCTGCAAAATCTAAAAAACAGATTACGGTTATTGCTTCAAAGAATGTTGGAGGTTCATCCCACCTTTCAACAATTGATCTTACTTTTTTAGTGAAAAAATTAAGCATTTCATCAGAAATTGGGGTTCCATTTACCTTTATTCTCTCAGACAAAGAGACAAGGTGTGGCGATGTGTATAATCCAGTTTTATAGCCTGCCTTAATAAGAACAGATGCTATAAATGTTGAAATAGAGCCTTTACCGTTTGTCCCTGCGATGTGGATTGAAGAGAATTTTTTCTGTGGGTTGCCAAGCTCCTTAAGTAACCTCTTTATTCTTGAAAGTTCAAGTGATATTCCAGATTTCTCAAGACTCAATAGCCATTCATCCATTTGTTATATCCCTAAAGTGTGCAAGGAGATTTTTTGTAATCTTGCCTACCCCAATGATACGGTCATTTATTTTTCTAATAGGCATAATCTCATACCCTGTGTTTGTTAAAAACACTTCATCCGCATTAAATAATTCCTCTTTGTAAAACGCCTCTTCTAAAACACAAATATCTAAGGATCTTGCTATCTCAATAACTACTTTCCTTGTAATCCCAGGAAGTATTGGGAGGGTTAGTGGTGGTGTAATTAATTTTCCATCATTTACAATAAAAATATTGCTGGTTATTCCACCTGCTACATGACCATCAATTGTAAGAAAGATACCCTCCCCTACCCCTTTTTCCTTTGCCTCTATCTTTGCGAGGATATTGTTCAGATAATTGTTTGATTTAATAGAAGGAAGAACATCTTTTGGCGTCTTTTTTATGTCAAGGATAACCGTATCTATACCATCTTCATACCATTCATCTGGGTAACTAAAGAACTCTTCAGAGATTACAACAACATTTGGTTTTTGGCATAGTTCTGGATCTATCCCACGAGGCCCCTCCCCCCTTGATACCGTCATTCTCAACATTGCATCTTGATGGCTATTTAAGGAAAGTAGCTCATAAAAGATTTCTTCATAATCAATGCTTGGAAGGTTTATCTTCAATATCGAACAAGCATTTTTAAGTCTTTTTATATGCTCTTCTACTTCAAATATCTTCCCATTATATGCTCTTAGTGTTTCAAAGCATCCGTCTCCATAAAGGAAGGAGTGATCAAATGATGATATTTTTGGCTCTTCTGAAAAACATCCGTTAATATAGGCTATCAACTGGAAGGGGTTTCCTCTTCTTTTTTAGTTTTTTTATATCTCTCTATGAATCTTTCTACCCTTCCTGCTGTATCAACAAGCTTCATTGTTCCTGTGAAAAATGGATGGCAATTTGAACATATCTCAAGTCTTAATTCTGGCTTAAAGTATGTTGAGCGCGTTTTAAAACTCATTCCACAAGCGCAGGATACACTTATTTCTTTATATTCGGGATGGATATCCTTTTTCATAACATAGCCCTCAGTCTTCTTACTCTTTCCTCAATTGGTGGATGGGTTGAGAATAGTTGAAGAATAAAGCCACCGGATAATGGGTTTACAATAAACATATGGGCAGTCGATGGGTTCACATCCCAAGGTTTTCTTTCAACTCCAAGTCTTAATTTCTCAAGGGCGCCTGCAAGCTTGTTTGGACTTCCTACAATTCTTGCTCCTGTCTCATCTGCAAGGTATTCACGAGATCTTGATATTGCAAGTTGAATTATCATGGCTGCAAGTGGTGCAATAATTGCTATTACAAGAAGAATTAATGGATGACCGCCCCTTCCACCCCTATGGCCACCAAATATAGCTGCCCATTTTGCCATATGGGCAATATATGTTATGGCTGCTGCAATGGTTGCAGCAATTGTTGCAATAAGGATATCCCTATTTTTGATATGAGCGAGCTCATGACCAATTACACCTTCAAGTTCATCATAGGAAAGAAGCTTAATAATTCCTGTTGTTACAGCAACAGAGGCATGCTTTGGATCCCTTCCTGTTGCAAATGCATTCGGAGATGCTGACTCTACGACATAAAGTTTTGGTTTTGGAAGTTTTGATGCTTGACAGAGGTTATTCAACATCCTATGGAGATTAGGAAACTCCGATTCACTAGCCTCTTTTGCCCTATACATAGCAAGAACTATCTTGTCCGAAAAGAAATAGCCAATAAAATTCATAATTCCCGCCATAATAAGGGCAAATGTCATACCACTACTTCCGCCAATTAACTTTCCCATTGCCATGAACAATAGGAAAAGGCTAAACATAAGTAAAAATGTCTTAAATAAATTCATCTATCATCACCGTTTAAAATTTTATTAAACATTATAAATCCTTGTCAACAAATTTTAATTAATCATGATAATCACAAATATGTCCTCTCTGTCCACCAGGTTTATTTCCATTGGATTTACACAAACTACCAGGAAGCTTTTTTCTAAGCCTATCAGTAGATGGTGGTTTATGGCTATTATGACTACCTTTTGAAG
>DNCM01000194.1 GCA_003498085.1 bacterium | reverse complement strand
TGGAATAGGGGTTAAGACATGAAAAAGTCGGGTATAACTTGCCTTCTTGCTATACAAAGTTTTTATATCACCCCTTTACTTGACGGGATATTTCCTCCTTCTTTTCTAGTTGCTTTATTCAATGCCCTTGCAAACCCCTTAAGCATTGCTTCAACAATATGATGAAGGTCGTCACCATAGAAAATGACGAAATGTACTGAAAGCTTCGCATTGTCAATAACTGCTTTGAGGAAGGCATTAAGAAGGGAGAGGTCAAATCCATCAACAATACCAGAGAGATTAATCAACTCGAAAGAAGGTCCTTTCCTTATAAAAAGATTAGGCCTTCCAGATATATCAAGACCTACTCCAACCAATGCCTCGTCCATAGGAATAATTATATCTCCATACCTTCTAATTCCTCTTCTATCATCCAATGCCTTATCCAAAGAAGCTCCAAAACATATCCCAATATCCTCGATTATATGATGAGCAAGATCCCCTTTTCCCCTTATCTTAATATCAAATTTGGAGTGTAGGGCAAGTAGAGAAAGGATATGGTCGAAGAATGGAATAGTTGTATCTATATCACTACATCCTTCGCCATCAAGGTTTATACTTAAAAAGATCTCTGTCTCCTTTGTTTTTCTTTCTAATTCCTGTTTTCTCATTCTGCTAACTTTCCATCAACGAGCTTAAAAATACGGTCACACATCTTTGCTAACTTTTCATTATGTGTTGCAATGATTAAAGCCTTATTTTCTTCTTCAACAAGACCAACAAGTAAATTAAATACCTCTTCTGCCATCTTTATATCCAAAGAACCAGTTGGTTCATCTGCAATGATAATAGAAGGATCATTCATCAACGCCCTTGCAATAGTTACCCTCTGTGTCTCTCCAGAGGATAGTCTATTTGGAAGATAGGCTGTTCTGTGAGAAAGGCCTAAAGAGGAGATAAGATTAATTGCCTTGTCTTTATTGTTATTTCCCATGATCTGTGATGGAAGTAAGACATTTTCAATAACCGTCAAATTTGATATAAGGTTATAGAGCTGAAGGATAAATCCAATGTTTTTTGCCCTGAACCTATTCAGCTCATCCTCTTTTAAGGAGTAAATGTTTGTATCGCCAAACAAAACACTTCCAGATACGGGCGGCATAATCCCACCTAAGATATGAAGAAGGGTGCTTTTTCCAGAGCCAGATGGTCCAACTATGGCTACTGTTTCCCCATTTCCTATCTCTATATCAATACCACAAAGAACAGATATGCCATTATACGAATGGTAAATATTACATCCTTTTATCACTTTTTCATATTATTCAAATTTATCCTTGATTTTGTCAATTGTTTGCTGTAATCTTTTTCTTATGGTTCTCTTTGTTTTTTTTACCTCTTTTGTTGTTTATCTCCTGACTATGACCCCAACCTTAAACCTCCATGATTCAGGCGAGATGATAACAGCTTCATGGACTCTTGGTATAGCGCATCCACCAGGATATCCCCTCTATTGTCTATTTGGAAAACTTCTCTCGGAGACAATCGGCATTGGCAATATTGCCTATAGGATGAACTTCTTCTCTAGCTTATCTTCTTCTTTATGTTCCATGGTATTGTATCTTATTGCTCTGAAGATTTACAAAAGCAAACTTCCTGCAATAATCGTAGCCCTTTCTTTTTCTTTTTCAAAGATATTTTGGCAGCAGACAGTAATCTCTGAAAAATATACATTGAATGCATTCTTTTTAAGCCTGCTTATCCTTACCCTCCTTAAGTGGCGAGAGTCAGTCCGCATTGTACAACCTCAAGTTCACAATAATCGCTATCTTTATTTATTCACTTTTCTCCTTGGTCTTTCTTTCTCCCATCACTTCCAGACAGTATTTATTGTTCCTGCAGGAATTTTCTTTATCATCTGGACTTTGAGAAGTATAAAAAAGAAAAAGATAAAGATTAATTACTTTATTTTATCAATCCTTTTCCTTATCCCAGTTTCTCTTTATCTATACCTTCCAATCCGTGCATCTGTCCATCCTCCTGCAAACTGGGGTTCTCCTGATACATTAGAAAGGTTTATATCGCATATAACGGTCCAGGAATACAAACACTACTTTGCACCACAGGAACAATGGTTGTCAAATTTCATTAAACATCTTTCTTTTTTCCCAGCCCAATTTACTTGGATAATCCTTGTCCTTTCCATAGTTGGTTATTTCTTCATGATAAAAAAGAGAATGGGTCTTTCTGTGTTTTTTGGGCTAATTGTCTGTTTCGATATCCTGCATTCTGTTCGCTATTCGATCCATAACATTGAGGATTACTACATTCCCTCGTTTCTTGTTTTTTCTATATTCGTTGGAGAGGCAATTTTATTTGCGAAGAAATATCTGAAGAAAGTTACATTTATTCTTGTTGTTCTTCCAATTGTTCCATTTTTTACAAACTACTACTACGCGAATAGAGATAGGGATTTTTATTCTTATGACTATGCAAGGAATATCTTAGAACCAGTTGAGAAGAATGGAATTGTCTTAATCATGGGCGACACATTTGCTTTTCCTCTGTGGTACCTGCACTTTGTTGAGAATTTCAGATGTGATGTCTCTCTGATAGACAAGCTTGAGTTAAGATATGACTGGTATTGTGATGATGTAAAAGAAAGGTATAAAGATTTGGCATTCGAATACCAACCGTCGAAAAAACCGGATCCACAGTTTATTTCACAAAGATTTCTTGAGATTGTCAATAAAAATATAAAAAGGAAGGCAATATATGTTCCATTTCCATTTGCAGATGAAGTAAAAGAGACTCATATTTTAGTTCCAGCAGGTATCTGCCATAAGATTGTAGAAAGGGGAATAAATGTTGACAATGAGATTAAAAAGACAAGTTTCAGATTTAAATACAGACCAACGGGTGTATTCATGGAAGAAAGGACAAAAAATAATTGGGAAAATTATGCAATTGCCCAAGAGTCTCGGGCAAGCTTCCTTGCAGAAAGGAAATATTACGATGATGCAATATTCTACTTAAATGAAGCAATAAAGGTAAATCCGGAAAAGACAAGTTCTATCTATAACCTTGGAGTTTTGTATAAAGATATGGGTAGGCTTAATGAGGCAGAGGATATCTTCAAAAAAATAGGTGATAGGGCTGATGGACACTATGGGCTTGGTATGGTGTACCAAAAGAAAGGGATGCTAGATGAGGCAATAAATAAATATAAGAAGGCAATAGA
This sequence comes from bacterium, assembly GCA_003498085.1. Classification (GTDB taxonomy): domain Bacteria; phylum UBA9089; class UBA9088; order UBA9088; family UBA9088; genus UBA9088. Next base: position 1,265 of record DNCM01000194.1, on the reverse strand, counting down.
ACAAGACCCAAATAAGCTATTCCTTTATCATAGCCTGGGTTCTTGTTATCTGGAGAAGGGGATGTTTGACGAGGCAATACTATCGTTCTCTGATGCATTAAAGATAGAGCCAAATGATCCGAATGCATACTATAATCTTGGTATTGTATATTGGAAGAAAGGAAGTATAAATGAAGCTATCTCTGCATACAAAAAGGTATTGGAGCTTTCTCCAAACTATCCTGGAGTAAGAGAGTCTTTGAGGATATTGGGTGGATATTAAAATCATTGCAAATTAGTTTATTTTGATATAGAATATTGGAAAAATTAAAATTGGAGGTGATTGGATGGATTGGGGGCTAAGAAATAGGCTAAGCAGGATAATCAAGCAAGATGGAAGGACTGTTATGCTTGCAGTAGACCATGGGTATTTTCTTGGTCCAATAAAATTCCTTGAAGATCCAAAAAAGACTATTACACCACTTATCCCATATGTAGATGCAATTATGCCAACAAGGGGTGTGGTAAGAAATTGTATTGATCCAAATATAGATGTTCCAATAGTACTTAGAGTATCTGGAGGTAATTCCATTATGGGAAGGGAACTTTCTCAGGAGGCAATCATAACTTGCATGGAGGATGCAATAAGACTGAATGTCTCTGCCGTTGCATTTTCTATATATATTGGTGCCGAGTACGAACATCAGACACTTGTCAGTCTATCAAAGCTTGTTGATGAGGGAGAAAGATATGGGATGCCTGTTTTAGCTGTAACTGCTGTTGGGAAGGAGCTTGAAAAGCGCGATGCAAAATTTTTAAGTTTAGCATGCAGGATTGTAGCAGAACTTGGTGCCCATTTTATAAAGACTTATTATTGCGAAGGATTTGAGGAAGTAACCCAGAAAGTATTTGTTCCTTTGGTTATTGCAGGTGGTCCAAAGATGAGAAAAGAAGAGGATGTTTTCAATGTAGCCTATAATGCAATTAAAAAAGGTGCAGTTGGTGTTGATATGGGAAGGAATATTTGGCAGAATAAAAATCCTATTGGAATGATTAAGGCAATTCGTGCAATCGTCCACGAGAACAGGACAGACGAAGAAGCTTATGAAATATTCATTTCTTAATCCCTATCAGATTCTTATTTCTATAAAGGAACAAAGACTCCCTTAAGAGATTGTCAAAGAAGACATACCGAACATACAAGAAGAAATTTTATTATTTCTTGTAGTTGACATAGATAGATTATTTATGATTAAATTTTATAGACCAAGGGGTCAGGTTATACC
>DNCM01000161.1 GCA_003498085.1 bacterium | reverse complement strand
CTTGTGGGTAACGCAGTCAGGTAGCGGAAAATGGGTAGTTGACATAGATAGATTATTTATGATTAAATTTTATAGACCAAGGGGTCAGGTTATACCTGCCTTTCCCGTGCCCATGAAAAAAGTTCTTGACTTAGAAATAAGAATAAATTTATTATTTTAAAGCAAGGTTTGTAATTTTTCTCCCTAAAAAGGAGGTTAATATAGAGGAAGGATTTGTGTTAATGAGGATAAAGACTTAAAAGAGAAAGTTTGAAAAAGCTTTTTGAGATGAATGAATGGGAAATAGAAGGAGCTTCAAATGAAGGAGAAGTTACGAGGAAAATTAAAGATTTTCTTCCTTTTGATGTAACAGGTGTTGATATGTGTCTAAGTCTGCAAAATAGTAGAAAGGGAGAAGGAGAGGTAAGAACTATTGAGAGGATATGTAAAAAGGATCCTTTAACCCAAATAATCGCTATCTCCACATATATGGATGCAGGGGATGTGCTTAATAATATCTATGAAGTACTGAAATACAATATTTATCAAAATACTTTAGAGAAAATTAAAAGAATTATTTGGAAAAGAAACAACTTCTATTTCATCTCCTCCTCAAGAAATAGAAAAAGAGATTGATGAAATTTTCTATTAAGATATTCCGAAAAGAGAAAAATAAAAAGAAAAATTTAAATTACTTTACTGCCAAGTGAATATCATCGTCTGCATAAAACAGGTTCCGGATACAACATCTGTAAGTATTAACCCAGAGACAAATACTATTATAAGGGAAGGTATTCCATCTATCATAAATCCATTTGATACAAATGCCATCGAAACTGCCTTGCAACTTAAAGAAAAATATGGTGGAAAAACAACTGTAATTACAATGGGACCACCGCAGGCAGAAAAGGCATTGAGGGAAGCGATATCGATGGGAATAGATAACGTCTATCTTATATCCGATAGTGCATTTGCAGGTTCTGATACACTAGTAACAGCGGTAGTTTTGGGCTTTGCAATAGAAAAGATTGGTTTTGATTTAATAATTTGTGGAAAGCAAGCAATAGATGGTGATACTGCCCAGGTAGGACCTGAGCTTGCAGAATTACTAGGTATTCCCCATATCTCTTATGTCTGCAAACTTCCTGAGATTATCGATGGAAAAATAATAGCAGAAAGGGAGCTCGAGGAATCCTATGAGACAATAGAAACAGTCCTTCCATCCCTTATTACTGTTACAAAGCAAATAAATGAACCGAGGATGCCATCATTGAAAAGGAAAATCTTTGCAAAAAATACGAATATTCCAAGACTTACAAAGATTGATCTCGACATTAATGAAAGTTTTTGTGGGCTCTCTGGTTCACCGACAAGGGTAAATAGGATATTTGTCCCTGAGAAAAAAGAGGGAAGAAGGTTAACTGGCTCACCTGAGAAGATGGTTTCGGTCCTGATTGAGGAAATAAAAACAAAGGGAATTATCTAAAATGGGTTTTATAAATTGGCTGATAGAAAAGATAAAGAAGTCATTTTTCCAATTTCAAACTGGATTTCTCTGTGATACATGCAAGTATGATTATAGAAGCGCATGCAATAACCCAGATAGGCCAAATGCCAGGGAATGCAAGAATTATAAAAGAAGATGAGGAAGAACCACCTTCTTTCAATACAAGACCTTGAACCTGCATCGATCTGGAGAATCTTTAACCTTACAGATGCAGTAATTGAAAGGGGGGAGGATTATCGTCCACTTTCTGGAAAAACAGCGGTTCTTATCTTTAAAAAACCATCGCTAAGGACAAGGGTGTCATTTGAGGTTGCAGTTAATCAGCTCGGAGGGAAATCTATATTTCTTTCAGATCCTGATGTAGGAATTGGAATAAGGGAAGACATAAGGGATGTTGCAAAAGTTTTGTCTTCTTACTCTGACTGTATCATTACAAGGGTTTTCTCACACAATGAGCTTGTCTTGCTTTCTGAATATGCGAGCGTTCCTGTTATAAACGCCCTTTCTGATGACCATCATCCTGTTCAGGCACTATCAGATCTCTGGACAATTTGGAAACAAAAAGGAAAAATCGTTGGGCTTAATTTATGCTTTATTGGTGATGGTGCAAACAATGTTTCTGGAAGTCTCATCCTTGTATCTTCAATGATGGGAATAAATATAACAATTGCGTCACCACGGGGATATGAACCAAAAAAAGAAATTCTTAGTCAGGCAAGAGAACATGCAAAATTAAGCGGAGCAGAGATTAGGATAACAAGAGACCCAAAAGAGGCAGTTAGGGATGCAGAGATAATCTATACGGATGTCTGGACAAGCATGGGGCTTGAGAGTGAGAGCGAAAAGAGAAAAAAGGTATTTAAAGGTTTTAGTATAAATAATGAACTCCTTAAATATGCAAAAGGAGACTATTTAATTATGCATTGCATGCCGATCCATAGAGATGAAGAGATAGAAGATGGGATTGTTTCATCATTTAGGTCTATTATATTTGAGCAGGTAAAGAATAGGCTTCTTGTTCAAAAAGGAATCCTTGTATTTCTTTTGGGCTAATCTATTATTTCTTCAATACCCAACTTATCACCCCCAAAATGCACCTAAGTGCTTGAAATTCAATAGGCTATGTTCGATTTTTGTTTCTTGATATAAATACTAACAGATATACTAAAATAAAATTAGATTAAGATTGGGTGAATATGGTGGAAGGAATATGAGTTTTATCTTTGACTTTGCCAAGTAGTTATTTACTTCGGGCAAGCGATAATATTTGGCATTGTCAGCTATTACATAGATATTGTTAGCCTTTGGGCTTACTTCTTCTATCTCATTAAATAAATTGGTTCTTCTCCAAAAATAG
>DNCM01000038.1 GCA_003498085.1 bacterium | reverse complement strand
AGTATAAACAGCTACCTGTTCATCTCTTATTTTTATTTGATTTGCATGTTCAAATCCTCTAGTTTTTAACTCTTTATAATATATTTTCTCGCCAGCTTCATCGCCAAACTTCTGTTTTAGTTCTTTTTTTATTTCATCCATTGCTATAAGGAATTTTTGAAATTTAGTTAGTCCATCAGTATCATTTTGTTCGGTTTCTTCCAAAATTTCGAGTTCTTCTTCTAAAATCTCAGATTCTTCTTCCAGAATTTCAGACTCTGTTTCAATATTATTTATTTTATTTTCTCCATTTTCTTCATCAACATAAACAATTGGAGTATCGCTTAATTCTCCATCTTCCTTTGGAGATTCTACCTGATAATCAATAGCCATAATTCTTTTAGTGTCTTCAATAGCCATATTTAGTGTTTGTGCACTAAGATCACATCCAAACTTAAATAAATAATGTATAATCATTTTTCCATCAGGATTAGCTATTTTTTCTGGTATTCTTTCTAATGTTAATAGTAGTCCTTTAACTCTCCCTACTGTCATCTTCCAATATCTAATAGCATCTAATACACGATTAATATTTGCCCCGCTTCCTGTATCAATCTGATAGACTCCTCCAAGACTAACTCTTGGAAGGATTACCATCAGATGACCCCGTATACTACAGCCTTTATCTAATAACTCACAAGGACAAGTTTTTTCTTTCCATTTTCTTTCCTGAAAATCATAATAAACAGCTTCTTCACCATTACCCTTACACTTCAATCTATTATTATCTCCGTAAAGTTTGTAACAATAAGGCATTATTACTTCAGGATTATCAGATGGAAACATAATATCAATTCGTTTAGACTTTTCTCCATAAATCGCTTGTACTTCTGGAGGACATATAAAATAGTCTTCTTCACGAGGATAAGATTTGCCTGTCTTCTCACTAACTGCTAATACTCCCAATCTTATTTTACCTAATCTAGGTAAATAAACTACTCTATTAAAACCTTTAATAGATGTAAATTTTTTCACCTTTCCTTTTCCTCCTTTTTCTTCTTTTCCTTTTTTTCCTCCTTTCTTAAATTTATTGTCAATCTTTCCATAAAACTTGGTATAGTTGCTTTCAATAAAATATCTTCAGGAATAAGGTTTTTTTCTAGTCTAGATGTTTCAATTAGCTTATTTGTTATAATATATTTTCCAGCCATTCCTTCCCTTACTCCTTTTTCAGCTAATATCTGTTTAATTTGTTCTTTTAATTTAGCTTCTTCTTTCTCCATCTCTTTTTTATGCATATTAGTTTCTAAATAATATGCACAAAGAGTTTCTAATTCTTCTGTCAGGTCAATACCTTCTACCAAAGCCTGAAATTCCTCAACATAACCTTCCCAACAAGTTTGATTATATTGACAATAATTACAATTTTTGGCGAATCCTGACTCAGTAGCAAAAATATGAGAAATGCTTTCAACTTCTAAGTCCCAAGTATCTAAATTTTCTTCTTTTGATTGAATTTCTTTTATTCTTGCAAGAATATATGTAGTTTCACCCATTTTTATAAATCGAAGACCGTAACCTTTTTTTCCTTGATATTGAACTCTATAACCTTGATGAGCAATATATTTTGAAAATCTAATAGATGGTTTACTTGCATATTGTGCAATTGCAGGAATGCCCAATCTCCAATACAGCTGTTGATACTGATTGCAAAGCTTCCTTGAAGAAGTAGAAAGTATTTGACAATTTTGTTTTTTATTATATGAACCATCTCCTCTTTCCGCTGATTTTAAAAATGCTTTAATACTTTCTAAAGAACTTCCCATAATAGAAGGACTTAATTCTTTATTGATTGCTTTATTACCTTTTATATGTGTCCGTATAAAATCTACGATTTTTACAGAATGAAAAGATATACAAAGAGATTTCCAACCTTTCTGATCATTTCTACAATCTTCTCTTATTTTTTTCTTCCCTTCGCAATTAAATAATTTTTTCCCTAAATATAAAATTTGTTCAGCTATATTTTCTTCTTTTATTCCAAGAGTGAATTCTACTCTATAATATCTATTTTTTTGCCAATTAGTCAAACAACCCTCTGTTACATAATATCCTAAAAAAGAACATTCCTCTGGAGAAAGCGGAGAAAGAGCCATAGAAGGTTTATGAACTGGAATTAATACAGCTACAATTTTACCTTTTTCTAATAATTTTTCTATTTCATTAATAGTTTTAATAGAAAACCATCCAGTTTCATTATTATAATATTTTTGTCGAGATGACCATATTCCAACTAACCATTCGTGGTCTAAAGTACATATTGTATCAAGAAGTCCTATTGGTTTTATTAATTTCCATTGATGAGTTTTTCCAGTTTTTCCTACTTTTATTACTTTAGTTGCTCCGTCAATTGCAATTACTTTTTCTCCTTGTTTGATTTTTTGAATCTCTTTTAAAGTTCCATTAGCCATTCGAACTAAAGTATTTGGAGCAAAACACTGCCAACTATCCATTTCATACTGCCTTTTGGGGATAACTCCTCTATTAGCATATTTTTCAACCGACCGAAATTTTACAAAAGCATTTTCGACAATATTAGGATACTCTTTTTCTATTTTAATTGGCTTCATTCCTTCCGTAGAGCTAATCATATTCTCTACAAAAAGAGTATCTATATTAAAATCATATCTTAAAGAAAACTCTAAAAACTGTGCAATATTTCTATTTCTAATTAAAATAATTCCTTTATCTATTTTTAAGGCATCTTGCCAAAGACCTCTCGAATAAATTGCATATTGAGTTAAGTAATCTAAAGAAATATTTCCTTTTTCTGCTTCTTGAAAGTTAAAGTGGGATATTGCCTTATGCTCATAAAGATATTCATTTCCAGACATATCCTGTAATATTCCATCAATTTTTCCAGTAAGAGGAAAATTATAACCTTCCCAAGTGCACTTTACTTTCATCTGTTCGGAATGTAAAGATATAGCTGTTTTTCTTATCCAATCTCCTGTTAAATCTTCACAAAGAGAACTGTCAGAGAATATCATTACAGCTCTTCCTGGTAAAGGCTTATGTGGAAAGTTAAGCCTAAAATATACCATTTGTCTTATACATCTCTCTGGACCTGCCAGAGAGGGACGAGGATAATATTTAGTAGGTTCTTTTTCTTGTTCTAAGCCCATAGCTACTTTATGTAATAATTCAGCTAACATTTTTTCTTCCTTTATATCCTGCCTTTTTTATACAGTCATTACAAAGACGAATTATAGTTTCGGTTGGAACTTTGCCTCTTATTTTTAGAAGTTTTACTTTATAACTTTTATAAAAAGCAATCAAACTTCCACATTCAAAACATCGAATTAAAATTTTCATTCTTCAATTTCTTCAAAATCAGACAAAACTGTTCTATTAAAAAATTCATCTAATCTATCTAATTCTTGTTTTTCTTCTATTGTCAGCTTTTCCATCTTCTATTCTTCTTTTGTATCAAATAAATCTTCCAAAGAATATTTCTCATATCCAGCTATCTCATTCAATACTTTTATAATCTTTAAAGCACAATTAATTGAAGGTTGATGTAAATTTTTTTCTAGTCCAAATAAATGTTGTTTAGTTCTTCCAATTCTTTTTGCCAATTCAGTAGTAGTCAAAGGTTTTAAAACTGAAACTCCTGTTTTTAAAAATTTTGGAACTAAAGTTTCTATTCTCATTTGCTTAATTCTATTTTTTATTCTTTTTTGTTTT
>DNCM01000147.1 GCA_003498085.1 bacterium | reverse complement strand
ATACATCCTCTCGGCATCTTCTGATTACACCCTAAAGCTCTGGAAGGTAAAAACTGGAAGGTGTATTAAGAGCATAAATCTTCCCTGGAGAGCTTGTAAGATAGCCATTCATCCGATTAAAAAAGAGACGGTGTTAACTGCCAATTTAAATGGGACTCTGAGTATTTTTGAATTAGAGGAATTGTTAGAATAAAACACAAAGGTTTTCATTGAGGTTTTTATAAATTTTTTGGTGTAAACTCTATTTAAGATGAAAAAGGTAGTTATTGCCAGTGGAGGGACAGGTGGTCATATCTATCCTGGGATTGTGATAGGAAAAAGGCTTAAGGAGCTTAATATAGACATCCTCTTCATTATAGACAATAGAGAGCCAGGGATTTCGATACTTAAAAAAGAAGGACTTAGATTTAAAATAATTCCGATTTTCTATTGGAAAAGAAAGGTTTTTTCACTAAATACAGCCATTACCTTCTTCCTTAATCTAATTGCATTGGGCGTTTCTTTTTTTATCCTTTTTAGGGAAAAGCCAAGTGTTGTCCTTGGAATGGGGGGCTATCCCTCTTTCCCAGTAGTTTTAGCAAGCTTTCTCCTTAGGATTCCAAGATTCTTGCATGAGCAGAATGCAAGGCTTGGACTTGCAAATAGGCTCCTTTTCCCCATTGCAAAGAAGGTTGCAACATCTTTTGAGCAGACGATTTACCAACCAAAGAATACTGTATTTACAGGATGTCCGATAAGAAAAGAGATAGGAGAAGTAAAAAGGGAAGATGGGCTCTTGTATTTTGGTTTTTTGGAAGACAAGAAAACTATCCTTATCTTTGGCGGTTCACAGGGTTCATCAATGATAAATGATAGTATTTTGGAGATAATCCAATATCTTTTGGAATTTAGGCTTATCTGGATAACAGGAAATAAAGACTACCAAAAGATAAAGGAGGAGGTAAAGGAAAGAGAAGTTTTTATTACTCCATTTATTTTTGAGATGGAGAAAGCCTATGCTATAGCCGATATTGTCATATCTCGTTCAGGTGCAACAACGGTTGCTGAGATAAAAAGATGTGGAATACCGGCAATCCTTATTCCATATCCATCCCCTGACAACCATCAGCTTCTAAATGCCCGAGGTTTGCAAGGTGTAATTATTATCAAAGAAGAAAATCTTAATAGAAATACTCTACTTGATGCAATAGATAGAATAAAGGATAGGCAAAGAGAGCCATGCAGATCGGATGCTTTAGAAAAGTTAATTGAGTTGATATTGACATAAACAAGCCCCATTTAATAAAATCTTGCTATGCCCCGTATAAAAAGGATTACAAGAAGGGATATTAGGAGGAATGAGCTGGCTGAAGCGGTTCAGAAGGTAGCCCTTTTTATAAAACACAATCCAAGAAGGGTTTTACAGTATAGTGCAATTGCCGGTGGATGCCTTATTTTCCTTTTTATTGCCTCATCCCTTGTAAAAAGGGCGATGAATATTCCGAAAGAGGAACTTTCTCAAGTTTTATTCGCATATCATTATGGAGGTCCCTCTGAGGATGTAAAGCAGGGATTTGTAAGGTATAAAAAAAAGCATAAAGGAAAGCTTTCTGATATCGCATGGGTTTATAAGGGAATATCAGAGAGGAAGTTAAATGAATATGCAACATCCACAGAAACATTATCCTCTTTTTTAGAAAAAAATAAGGACCACTATCTATCCTCATCTTGCTTAGTTGCCCTTGGAAATATTGCAGAGGAAGAGGGTGATTACAAAAAGGCGATAGAGTATTATAAAGAAGCACAAGCAAAGAACGACTATCTCTATTCTTATACAGAAAGAAGGATAGAGAAGCTTAATGAATATATGGAAAAACCAGCAATTGGAACACCAACAGCCAACATACCTTAACTTAAAAGAAGAAGAATTTCAAGAAAGGATTGAGAAACTTTACTTACTCCTTAAAGAATGTAGGCTTTGCCCAAGGGAATGCAGAGTCAATAGGCAAGAAAGAGAGGTAGGTTATTGCAAAGCACCAGAAAAATTGGTTGTCTCATCTATTGGTCCACACCTTGGAGAGGAACCCGAGCTTGTTGGAAACCATGGTTCTGGAACAATATTTTTCTCTCATTGCAGTCTAAAGTGTTGCTTCTGCCAGAACTATGAGATAAGTCATCTTGGGTATGGAAGGGAAATGACAGAGGATGAACTTGCTAGTAGTATGTTATTTCTTCAGAAAATTGGATGCCATAATATCAATCTTGTTACCCCAACGCACTATGTTCCCCAGATAGTTCATGCCATATTCATCGCATCAAAAAAAGGACTTTTACTTCCAATTGTTTATAACTCAAGTGGCTATGAAAGGATGGATATATTAAGGCTTTTGGATGGCATTATAGACATTTATATGCCTGATATAAAGTATGGGGGTTCTGAGGCATCCCTTTTATACTCAAATGCTCCTGATTACTTTGATATTGCAAAAGAGGCTGTTTCCCTTATGCATGCTCAGGTTGGAGACCTTGTTGTTTGCGATGGTATTGCAAAAAGGGGACTTATTATAAGACACCTTGTTCTTCCTTATGATGAGGCAAAAACAAGTAAGGTTGTCAATTTTGTTGCTTCCTTGTCGAAGAACATGTACATCAATATCATGGATCAGTATAGACCCCTCTATCAAGCGTCCAGATTTCCAAAGATTGCAAGAAAGATTAGCTATGGAGAATATCAGGAGGCAATAAATACCGCAGTTAGAGCTGGTTTGTCAAGGGGTTTCTATTATAAACTGTGATTCAGACATAACGA
>DNCM01000148.1 GCA_003498085.1 bacterium | reverse complement strand
GTTTTGAGATGAATATCGTCTCGAAGTCAATGCAAGCAGACCTTAACTTATCTTCTTTATGGACTATTGGATTTGAGTTATAGGCCGTTGCCTCTACCTTCATTTACTTTTTCTTCTTGGTTCCTTTACTGCCCTTCTTTTCCTTCTTTGGCTTCTTTGTCTTCTTCTGCTTCATTTTGTCACCTCCTACATTACAACGATCTCAGCGAACAACGCCCCCGCAGCCTTTAATGCCTGGAGTATTGCAATAAGATCTGATGGGGTTGCTCCAATTACATTCAGTGATTGGATGATGTCTTTTATCGACACACCTTCTTCTAGGTAAATAACATTTTCATCTTTTTTCATCATACTTGCAAAGTCCTCATGTAAAATTTCTGGAACTTTAAATTTTTATAATTTTCAATGAAGATATAGTATATCAATCTTTAACTCCAATATGGTCATGAAAATCGAAGTAAGTACTAATAGCCTTTTTATACACTTTAAGCCAAAAGGAGTGGAAGAAGCATCGCCGTTTTTGGTCAGAAAAAGAATCTAAAAAAGGCTCTGTTGCTGCAACTTCTTTAAAAAATTTTCGAAGCATTACTAAAGAATTCTCATGCTCCTTGTCAAAATTAGAAGGTGAATTTGTCAAACAACTAAGAAATTTTTTAAGTTGCACAGTTTCTGACTCCAGATTCTCTATTAAATAGTAAGGTAATACCTTTACTTCCTCAGGAAGTTCTGGATTATTCAAAATATTTTTGATTTCAGAATTTTCTTTGGTAAGCTGACTAATATTTCCATTTTTAATGTAATTATAAACTGCTTTAGATAGAGTAAGTCGTAATTCATACTCTGCTGGTTTTGGTTGGGAAATTTTATATAGATATGAGTCAAAAAGTATTTTAAAAGCATCCCAGTCACCTCCAAAACCTATTGTTCCTGCGAAATAATCGGCTACTACCTCACCAAAAAGCCTCTTTATTTTTTCATTTGAAATTTCCTTTGGATTCAAAATATTGTAGAATTTACACATTCTAAAGAAGGAATGGCCTGTCTCATGGAAGATATAGAAAAGATTTTCTGGATAAAACATCAAATCTATTGGAGCGTATATAAATCCTGAACCTAATTCAGAATGAGAATAGACACAGGGTATGCGTGGATTTCCAATATAACTCGTCATTATATGAACAGGAAGTTCATCTGCTTTAGTGTTACTTTTAATAATATCCTTAAATTCAGAATTTACATTGCATCTTGCCTTATCAAAAGCCCAACAGGCTATGGAGTCCACTATTAATAGGAATTTATGGAAAGAACCTCTATATGTAACCAAGGGTATTGTAGAGGTTTCCCCAACAGGATAGATACCCCTAAAGCGATCTTTAAAACAGAGTTCAAAATTTCTAAGCCAGTATGCAATAATCTGCCATGAAATCTTTAGATTAGGTTCACTAAGAATATCCAAAAATCTGTCTGATATTTCAAAGAGGGGAATGAATGTATCGTTTATAAGATCGTGTTCCCTCTTTAAATGATCTACAGCCATCAGAAGGTTTTTTAGAGTTGAGTTATCTCTAATAGACAGTGGTAGTTTCTTTATCTCTTCAGAAATATTAGGAATTTTTTCTTGTCTTTGAGAATATTTTTCTAACCAACTACTATCTTTTACTCCTCCTTCTCCAGTTTCAACATCACCATCGCCAAAATCAAAAAACAAAGATGTTTCACTACTACTTACTATTGGGTTTTCTTTATCTGATATGACACGAAAAATACTATCGCTAGATAAGAAAAAGGCATTAAAGAACTCTCTAAGACTCCCATTTTCTTCAAAAATTGCCAAATCATTTCTGCCTATGATATTTTTTCCTTTTAGTTGGTGGCGAAGTTTATCTGAATGACCTGGTCTGGTCTGAAACTTAATCTCCCAGCCAATATTCTCATCTTCTATCTTATTAAGGAAGGTTTGTTGAATTTCTTCTTTTTCATTAAGAATAGCAAAATCAAAATTCACCCCAAGTATAGAGCAAGTAGTTACAATTAAATGTTGTCCTATATCTTTTTCGTCTATTTCTTTTTTTAATATCCCTGCATTCTTCAAGGTTTCGGCTTTAATAGCCCTTATTTCAAGAACTGCCCTTTTTATTTTTCGGTAGGAATTAGAGAAAAAGAGAAAAATAACATCTTCCCATCCATATGAGGTAATAATAGCAAATCTAAACTTGTCTTCTTCTACATTAATCTTTGGCAGAATATCTTCCTTAACTTTTTTGCTCAACCATTCAAGAAATTCCTCTAGGTCAATGTTAAGAGATGCCCACATTTCTTTTTTAAACTTTATAAAAGAAACTCCAAAGAGAGGTAAGTCATTTATAACTTCTTCTATATCGAGTTGTTGTGGATAAAAACATGTTCCAAAGTAGTATCTCCAATCTTTCGTAAGAGGCAATGGGGGTAGGTCATAAAGCTTTAACAAATCTTTATTATTATCACTAAACATAATGAAGGCTATATCAAAGTGTCCCCATATGGAAGCTTTCAACTTACAATCTATTTTTAGACTATTCTTCTTGATTGCTTCATCTATTTTTTCGTCTATTTCTTTGGAATAAACTTCACTATGTTTTATTGGATGGACAGAAACAAGTGTTAAGAGGATTCCTTTCCCTTTTTTAAACACGATATACTTTCTCCTTATTTATTATTTATGTATGATTAAATGTATGTAATATATGGATTTTTGGCTTAGTTAAATTTTTTAATCTTTTAATTATTCTCTTCCTTGACAGGAAACTCTTGAACGTAATCTTCATCAAGAGCCCACAACACGGTCGATTCTTCCATTCTTTCTTCCTTAACTACATCCCAATTTAACTTGGTAGGATCTACCTTCCCCCAAGACCTTTCAAAATTTTCTTTCAGATACTTTTCCGAAAACATCCCTATCCTCCTAACTCTAAATTAACATGTTTTATGTTTATAATAAATGTATTTTTAATCCCTTTTAATCCACGTTGAAAATTATGCTATAATTTTTTAATTTTGTCAAGTTTTTTCAAAATTTTTGTCAAAATTCTTTATTTTATCCATTACATTTCCTAAAACAATAAAGTACTTACATGAAAAGATAGAAATTAATTTTATCGATAAATCTTATTCTTACTTAATATATTTTTATAAATCATATCAGCAAGACCAAAACCACCTTGTTTTGCAATCGTCTGTGCATACTCATCGTAGAGCATGTCAGTAAATATTTCCTCACCTATTCCACCATCGATGAAACCAGATTTGTTTATTGTTTTCCTCATCCCATTTAGGAGTTTTGAGATGAATATCGTCTCGAAGTCAATGCACGCAGACTTTAACTTATCTTCTTTAT
>DNCM01000142.1 GCA_003498085.1 bacterium | reverse complement strand
ATCGGAACACCTCCCTTGGTTTTTTGGTAATATTATACCAGATTCCAAGGGAGTTTTGTTATCAAATTCTCCTTTCTTTATCCTTTCTATATCCTTCATATCCCTATCATCAAGTTAGAATAATTTCTCTATAGGGTGGTTATGATGTACCTTCTGAGTACATTTTAAAAAACATATTAAGTTTTTTTTATTTTATGCCGATAAATAAAATGGAAGTAATAGGTGAAAAATTCCCCTCCTAAACCTATTACTTCTTTTTTATTATTCTTCCTTTGGCTCCATACTTTTCACATACTCTATAATTTTTAAAGCACTTGTTTTTCCTATTCCTTCTATATTTGCCAGTTCATCAGTAGAGAGGTCTGCTACATCAGAAAACCTCAAAATATTTTTCTTTTTTAAAATAGCCTCTATTTTTTCAGAAACTCCAGGGATATCGCTGATTTGTCTTTGTTCCCAATATTGTTTTTTTGTTCTTACATCCAATTTATACCCACAGAGCCTTGCGGCAAGCCTGATATTCTGTCCACCCCTTCCGATTGCAAGAGATAATTGGTCCTTGTCCACAATAATTGTTGCCTCTTTATTATCTTCGTCAATAATAAGTTCTTTTGCCTTTGCAGGAAGAATAGTTAAAGTAATGAATTCCTTTATATCTTCCGAATAAGGAATGATATCTATTTTTTCTCCTCTAAGCTCTTTTATAATCCCTTGAATCCTACCCCCTTTTACACCCACTAAAGTTCCAATCGGATCAAGCCTTTTGTTTGTTGTCGAAATAACAATTTTTGAACGGACTCCTGGTTCCCTCACTATTTTCTCTATTTTAGCAGAACCATCAACGAGTTCTGGAACTTCTGTTTCAAATAGCCTCTTTATTAATCCAGGATGGGTTCTTGAAAGGACTATCTGGGAATGTTTTAAGTCTTGGTCAACAGTTAAAACATAAACCTTTATTCTGTCACCAATCCTATATTTCTCCTTTTTTATTTGCTCGCGAGAAGGAAGAATTGCCTCAGCCTTGCTTATTTCAACAAATATTGCGCTTTCCGATATTTTACGGACAGTTCCTGTTACAACATCTCCTTGTTTTTCTTTAAACTCATGGAACAAAACGTTTCTTTCCGCCTCTCTTATTTTTTGTGTAATGACTTGCTTTGCTATTTGTGCAAAGATTCTTGAGAACGATTTTTCTTTGTCTTGCAGTTCAGTTTCAATAACATCGCCTATTTTAATATCAGCTTTTAGTATTTTTGCATCAGAGACACTTATTTCTTTTTGGCTATCTTTTACATACTCAACAACATTTTTTGGAATAAAAATCTTTGTTTCTTTTGAAAAAAGGTCGAATTCAACCCTTATATTTCTTATTCCAAATTTTTTCCTATAGACAGAGGCCATAGCCTCATTTATAGCAGAGATAAGGATATTTTTTGATATACCCTTTGATTTTTCAAGGTTTAGTAAAGCCTCCTCTATTACCTTTTTCATAAAAATGAATTATATCACATAGCCTTGAAAGTTTCAATAAAAATAGTTTATAATTTTAGAATATGAAAATAAAAGAACCAAAAGTTGGAATTGTTATGGACAGTGACTCTGATTTATCTGCCATGCAGGGTGCAGGGAAGATATTTCAAGAATTTCTAATTGATTATGAGATAAAAATTATATCAGCCCACAGAACACCTGATAAAGCGTTTAAATATGCCAAAAAGGCAGAGAAAAATGGCGTTGATGTAATTATAGCTGGAGCTGGTGGTGCAGCTCATTTGGCAGGAGTAATAGCTGCAATTACTCCTTTGCCAGTTATTGGAATTCCAATAAAAACATCCACTTTGAATGGGGTGGATTCTCTTTTGTCAATTGTACAGATGCCTAGTGGTGTTCCAGTTACAACTGTAGCTATAAATAACGCCAAAAATGGGGCTATTTTAGCAGCAGAGATTTTAGGCATAAAATATCCTGATGTAAGAAAGAAAATCGTTGAATACAAAAGGAAAATGACAAAGGAGAGGTAGAAGAAAAAAATAAGCATCTAAAATTATGAATGAAAAGCCTATAGGTATATTTGACTCTGGTATTGGCGGCTTAACTGTTGTAAAAGAAATAAAGAAGCTTCTTCCAAGGGAGGATATTATTTATTTTGGAGATATTGGAAGAGCACCTTATGGCTCAAAATCAGAAAGTCTTATTGTTAAATACTCAAAAGAGACACTCTCTTTTCTCCTTAAAAATGATATAAAGCTTGTTGTTGTTGCCTGCAATACATCCGCCTCGGTTTCTATTTCAACACTTAAAAAAATATTTCCAAATATCATTGATGTCGTCGAACCAGTTGTTGATGAGGCTGTAAAATTAGCAAAAAAGGCAATCGGTGTAATTGGGACAAAGAGAACAATATTTTCAGGTATATATGAGAGGAAGATTAAGGAGAAAAAACCAGAAATTGAAGTTTTCTCCAAAGCCTGTCCTTTATTTGTTCCATTGGTTGAGGAGGGGTGGACGAATAGCTCGATAACAAAGGATATTTGCAAAAAATATCTTCATGAATTCATTGGAAAGATAGATGTCCTTATCCTTGGCTGTACCCATTACCCACTTCTTGAGAATACAATTGAGGAAGTCATTGGGAATGGAATTATCCTTGTCAACTCATCGAAAGCCACTGCTTTTTCCACAAAGGCTTTTCTTGATAAAAAAGACCTTCTTAATACAAGCGGTGGAAGGACTATATTTTACACAAGTGATGAGCCAGAAGAATTTAAGAGACTAGGCTCATTATTTTTGCAAACACCAATCTACGATAATGCAGAAATGGTAGAATTATGAAAGTAGTATATCCAGGAATGTTTGACCCACCGACATATGGCCATCTAGATATAATCAAGAGGGCTATAGAATTGTTTGGTGAAGTATTAATTTTTGTTGCAGAGAACTCTATGAAAAATCCATTGTTTTCTGCTCAGGAGAGAATAGATATGCTGAAGGAGATTACAAGAGATATAAAAGGCGTTTCTGTTTCTTCTTTCTCTGGTCTTCTTGTCGATGAAATTCAAAAAAGGGGAATAAAGATTGTCGTAAGGGGCCTTCGTGCAATATCTGACTTCGAATTTGAGTTCCAAATGGCATTAACGAACAAAAAGATGTACCCTGAACTTGAAACAGTATTTCTTATGACAGACGAGTCACATTTTTATCTATCGTCCTCTGTTGTAAAAGAGCTTGCAGAGCTTCACAGATATCTAGAATGCTTTGTTCCAGAACAAGTTTTGGTAAAGCTAAAAGAAAAATTCAATGGTTGAAATAGATGATATTATTTTAAAAATCACTCTTATTTCAAAAAAAATAAGAAGGCTTGTTATTAAAATGCTTTCCATAGCCGGCTCTGGCCATCCAGGAGGCTCCCTTTCTTGTGTTGAAATAGTTACAACCTTGTATTTTCACATAATGAGACATAGGCCACTTGAGCCTGATTGGGACGATAGGGATAGGTTTGTTCTTTCAAAAGGTCATAGCTGTCCCACATTGTATGCTAACCTTGTCCTATCAGGCTATTTTCCAGAGGAGGAATTAAAGAGATTAAGAATGCTTGATAGCATCCTACAAGGACATCCTGATAGGTTGATGACACCAGGTATTGAAGTTTCAACAGGTTCTCTGGGGCAAGGCCTTTCCTGTGCTTGCGGTATGGCGTTAGCAGGAAAAATCGACAAAAAAGATTTTTGGGTCTATGTCCTCCTTGGCGATGGTGAGATTCAAGAGGGTCAAGTTTGGGAGGCAGCGATGTCTGCAAGTCATTATAAACTTGATAACCTTATTGCCTTTCTTGATTATAATAAATTTCAAATTGATGGAAAGGTTTGTGATGTTATGAATATTGAGCCGTTAAAGGAAAAATGGGCATCTTTTGGCTGGTATGTTCAAGAAATAGATGGTCATAATATAGCAGAGATTATATCTGCCGTGGATTGTGCAAAAAAGATAAAAGAGATGCCGAAGATGATTATCTGCCATACAATCAAGGGAAAGGGGGTTTCATTCATGGAGAATAAGCCAGAATGGCATGGTGTTACACCAACAAAAGAAGAGGCAGAAAGGGCACTTTCTGAATTAGTTTAATTGTATCAAACATCAATAAAAACAGTTGTCAATCAATGAAAGCATTATGCCATACCTCAAGGAAAAGGAGGGTCCAGATAGGATAGCCATAGTTTTTCCTTCCACTTGTATGTTCATCAAGGATCCTTTTTACCTCATCCATATTGAAATATCCCCTTTTTTTTGCCCTATCATCCAAAAGGACCTCATAAATATAATTTTTGAACTCATTCCTAAACCATTTTCCAATAGGAACACCAAAACCCATCTTGTCCCTTGTAAGAACTTCTTTAGGGAGGATATTCGATAGTGCTTTTTTTAGGATATATTTTGTTTTTGTCCCCCTTATTTTCATATCGAATGGAAGGAGAAAGGCAAATTCAGCAAGCCCATTGTCTAAAAATGGGCTTTTTACAGCAAGAAAGTTATAAGAAGTGGCGACCTCTACTTTCACAATTCCATCATCCGGAAGATAGCTTGCAAAATCCGTAAAGTTTGTTGCCTCAAGAAGAGAATCGCAGGGCGCAACATTATAGAGGGAAAGAAGAATCTCTATTGAATCGATTCCTTGAGTTATTTCCTTCATTTCATTTGAATAAAGCCTCTCTTTTTCCTCATTTTTAAATTGTATCATCCACCTCCCATACCTCCTTTTTGGTTCCTCAGATATTGCAGAAAGAAACCTTTTTGCCTTTCTAATGAGACTATTCCTTGAGGTCTGTTCGGGAAGGTTTTTGAAGATACTAAACACAAAATCCCTCATAAACCTTGGAATTTTATCGTAGAGCAAAGAAAGCTTAAAGGCGATGTATCTTTCATATCCACCAAATAGTTCATCTCCTCCATCTCCTCCTATGACAATCTTTACATAGTCTTTTGCCATCTTAGAGACATAATATGTAGGAATGGCCGAAGAATCGGCATAAGGTTCATTGTAGAACAAGGCAAGCTTAGGAAGGATATTCATCGCATCTGGCCGGACAGTGAGTTCATGGTGATCACATCCAAAGTGATTGGCAATAATCCTTGCGAATTTTATTTCTGAAAAATCCTCTTCTTCAAAATTGATAGAGAATGTCTTTACTGGTTGGTCCATCAAGCTCGCCATCATTGCAACCAATGCCGATGAGTCTATACCTCCAGAAAGAAATGCACCTAAGGGAAGATTTGACTTTATTCTAATTCTGACTGATTCCTCTAAAAGCCTTAAAATTTCAGAACATGCTTCATCTTCACTTATCTTAAGTTTTGGTTTATATATTGGCATCCAATATCTCTCTACTTTTTCTTCTCCATTCTCCATAACAAGAATAGATGCTGGAGGAAGCTTTTTTATTCCCTTAAAGATTGTGAAAGGATTCGGGATATAACCATAGCTTAAGTAATGATGAATAGCAACATGGTCTATTTCCCTTGGGATATCTTTGTTTTCAAGAATAGATTTTATTTCTGAGGCAAATATGAAAGTATCGTGATATCTCGTATAGATTAGTGGTTTTCCTCCAAATCTATCCCTGGCAAGAAAAAGCCTCTTTTTTTTCTCATCAAAAATAGCAAAGGCAAACATTCCACTTAATTGTTTAACGCAATCGATTCCATAATCCTCATAAAGATGGAGAATTACCTCTAT
>DNCM01000140.1 GCA_003498085.1 bacterium | reverse complement strand
AATGCCTTATGTATGCCCTTGAGTAGTCTTTGCAGACATAGCATTCACATCCTGGGTCGATTGGATCTTTGTCATCTTTAAACTCTGCATTTCTTACAGTAAGTGGGCCTCTTGATGTAAATGCCATTCCTGTCCTTCCATGTCTAGTTGGCATAACGCAATCGAACAAGTCAAAACCTAAAGATACCGCATTGAGGATATCCTCTGGTGGGCCAAATCCCATAAGATATATTGGTTTATCCTTTGGAAGGATATAAGAAAGGTATTCCAAAACCTCCCATGTCAATTCCTTTGGTTCGCCAACAGAAAGCCCACCGATTCCATAGCCATCAAATCCAATGCTACATATCTCATCCACACTTTCCTTCCTAAGATCCAAAAAGCAACCACCCTGGACAATACCAAATATCGTCGATGAAACAGCATCTTTTGACCTCTTTGCCCACCTTGTCGTCCTGTCTTTAGCCTCTTTAGCCTCATTGTACTCGCAAGGCCAGGCAATACACTCATCTAGTGCCATGATTATATCGCTTCCTATTGCCTCTTGGAACCTACAGGAAATCTCTGGAGTGAATAAGTGTATTGAACCATCGTAGTGAGATGAAAATACTACGCCATCTTCCTGTATTTTTTTCAAGAGTGAAAGTGAGAATATCTGAAATCCACCTGAATCTGTGATTATTACACCATTGTAATTCATGAATGAGTGGAGTCCACCACAGATCTTGATAGTTTCCTCTCCTGGCCTTAGGAACAGATGATAGGCATTGACAAGGATTGCCTCATTTCCTATTGAATAAAGCTCATTAGGTGTTATTCCCTTTACAGTTGCCGAGGTTGCAACTGGTGCAAAGCATGGGGTGTGAACCATTTTATCACTGCAAGATATTACTCCTGTCCTTGCATTGCCATCATTTGCAATTACCCTAAATTCCATAGGAAAAACTATAAATTTTTATTTGACAAAAAAGCAACAAGAGTTTTACTATAGATTCCATGATTAAAGAGGTGATTTCAAAGGTAGTCGATAGGAAAGACTTGAGCCAAGAAGAGGCATACCAGACAATGCTTGAGATCATGGAGGGAGAAGCGACGGATAGCCAGATTGCATCGTATATCACCGCACTAAGGATGAAAGGTGAGACTATTGATGAGATAACTGGTTCAGCGAAGGCAATGAGGGAAAAGGCTATATATGTAGATCCTTCCTCTGATATTGTCCTAGATACCTGTGGGACTGGAGGGGATAGGCTTGGCCTTTTCAATATTTCGACGATATCTGCATTTGTTGTTGCGGGATGTGGTGTTGTTGTTGCAAAGCATGGGAACAGGTCTGTTTCATCGCAGTGTGGAAGTGCAGATCTATTGACGGGCTTCTCTGTAAATATAAACATCCCGAAGGAGGGAATAGAGAGGTGTTTGAGGGAGATAGGTATCGGCTTTCTATTTGCCCCAATCCTTCATCCTGCGATGAAGTATGCAATCTCTCCAAGGAGGGAGATAGGGATAAGGAGTATTTTTAATATTTTGGGTCCTCTGTGCAATCCAGCGAGGACAAAGTACCAGGTTCTTGGTGTTTATGACGAGGGTTTATGCAGGCCCTTGGCGAATGTTTTAAATCAATTAGGCACAATCTCTGCTGTTATTTTGCATTCCTATGATGGTGCTGATGAAGCAACACTTTTTGAAACAAAGATAATTGAGCTTTATAATGGTGAAATAAAGGAATATACGATCTTTCCAGAGGATTTTGGGCTTAAAAAATGCGATTTATCAGAATTAAAAGGTGGGGATGTTTCAGAGAATTTGAAAATAGCATCGGATATACTATCTGGAAAGGAAAAGGGGCCAAAAATGGATGTTGTCCTCCTTAATTCTGCAATCGGTCTATATGTTGTCCGGAAGGCTCCGTCTATTTCTGATGGAATAAAGCTTGCAGATGAATCTATTTCTTCAGGCTCTGCTTATTTTAAATTAAATGAGCTTAAAAGAATTTCTCAGGAATATTCTTCTTTTTAGTATAATCTCTTCTTCTTTGTTCTCTTTAGAAATCGAGGTATCTTCTAGAAGTATCAAGCTTGGTGAAGTACTTACGGTTATCGTAAAGGATGCAGAGGAAAATAAAGACTATACGATTTGGCTTGATGATTCGCCATATCCTTTATATAGGATAGGGACAAAGACCTTAAGGGCATTGATTGGTTTTGATTTCAACTTCAAAAAAAGAAATTGCTCAATAAATATCTCTGAGGGAAGGGTTGCTTTAGAAAGAGATATAGAAAAGGCAAAGAACAAGGTTTTGGCAAGGGCATTGCTTACAGAAACAGAAAAACAGCTTTGGAAGGGAGGTTTTATCTTACCTGTTTCTGGAAGGATATCTGGAAAATATGGTGAAAGGAGGATCTATAAGAAAAGCGTTGGTAATAGCTTTTTAACATGGCGTGGTATCCATAGTGGTCTTGACATTACAACTGGAAAGAGGGGAAGCCCAATCGTTGCATCGAATTCCGGCAATTGTCTGCTCGCAAGGAATTTTCCAGGTGAGGGAAACACGGTTGTAATTGACCATGGACATGGGGTCATAACGACATACTTCCATCTTGAGAAAATATTTGTTAAGGAGGGAAATTTTATAAAAAAAGAGGATGTTATTGGAACAATTGGCTCGTCTGGACTAGCGAGTGGTCCACACCTTCACTTTGGTTTCTATATCCATTCAATTCCTGTTGACCCACTGTTTTTTATTAATAAGCGCTTATAGACATCCTATCTTGGAAGGGATTGCATCATCTGATCCATCATCTGACTCATATCCATTACCTTTGTAGAAGGGGAAGGAACGAAGGAAAATAGTCCATCATCTATCCAAGGATTAATCTCAACATTTTTGCAAATGATAGACATCGCTATACTATCTTTTTCACCATAGAAGACCATTTTTCTTACCAATCCATCATTTGCTGAAATCCAGAAACTGATCTTTGATAGCTTAATTGGGGAGCCTGGCATCATCTCTTGTATTGAAACATCTAAGAGATATGTCTCTTCCCCATCTACTTTTTCATTCTTGATGTATTTTATAACTTTTTTATCGAAGTTCTTGAATGGGTCTATTATCTGGTTTGATTGGCCGATCAATTTATCTTTTATTTGCTCATCGAGTCCTGTCACATCTATCTTTGTTGCCTGCTTAAGACCTTCATAATACATCCAGATAATCTTGCCATCAAAGGTCATGATTTGTTTGCCAGGAAGTGTTGACATATTTGCCTCTGTCCTCATTTTATAAGGAATTTTAAACCAGACATCGGCCTCTATATCAACCATCTGACCGAGCATCTCCATTGATGTTACCATTTTTGCCTTAAATGACTCTATGTTTTTTATCCTCTCACCAATCCTTGACAAGACCTCATCCGTGGTTGGTTTAAAACAACCCACAAGCAAAACTAAAAAAATTGCAATAATTTTCTTCATCTTCTCACCTCCTTTTAGACAAAATTTTATTATTTTATTTTCTTTTTTCTTCCCTATTCAGTTTTCAAAGATCAAAATTTATCTTGCTAATTCCTCTGTTTCTTTTGCTATTTTAAATACATTAACAAGTCTTGTAATATCATCCAATGTCATATCTGACACCATAAAATTTTTTACTGCTTGTATAAATATCATTCCATTCTCTTGGGTAGATAAAAAATATTTTATATCATCAGGTAGTTTTTCATACAGACTTTCTCCTTTTGAGTATAGCTTTCCATTATACTCTTCATTTTTTGAATAAGGAATGAAGAGATATTTAGGATGTATCCCTAATGCATCTGCAATTTTATTAAAAAGCTTCATAGATGGAAATGCTTTGTTATTTTCAATTCGACATAAATGAGCTTGTGTAATCCCTACATTCTTCGCTAATTCTTTTTGAGAGATTAAAAGATTCTTTCTAAAGATTTTTATCCTTTCCCCTATCGATTCTTTATCTTTCTTTGTCTTTTTCACAATTTTTTCTTCAATCTTCATTTTCTCTATATTTAATTAAAACATATTTGATTAATTTTGTCAAGAATTTTTTTGTTAATTTTGATATTAAAAATCAATTTTTTGTAAAAATCGTAGATTTTCAATGAACCTAAAACAGGTTTCCTTTATATTTTTACTTTCCAATATCGCACTCAATACGGCTATTGAATCTGCATATTTTACTTCTTCTATGTTTTCCAATGTTATTCCACCAATTGCAACTACTGGAATATTTATCTTTTCCTTTACCTCTTTAATTATTTCTGGACCAATTGGATAAAGCCCTGGCTTTGTCTCTGTTGGGAATATCGGACCAAGACCAATATAATCTGCTCCTTCTTCCTCTGCCTTTATTGCCTCATCTAGGCTATGTGTTGAAACACCAATTATTCCAGGGAAAACCCTTTTTGCATAAGAAATTGGAATGTCATCTTGACCGATGTGTAGTCCATCGGCACCAACGGTTAATGCAACATCTAGCCTATCATTTATTATTAGGCAAATTTCATCTGAAAGCTTCATTATCCCCTCTGCTAGTCTTAAAAATTCTCTAATGTCTCCCCTTTTATCCCTTAGCTGGATTATCTTAACACCAGCCTCAACCGCCTCTTTTGCAAGACTTATCGGCTCACAAAGACCTGGGTCAATTATCAAATACAAACCTTTTATCTTTGGCTTAAATAGCCCTTTTTCTATCCCATAGACCTCATATCTTATTTTTCTGAACTCCTCTCCTAAAAACTCCTCCAAAACCCTCAAAGCCTCTTCTGTCCTTTTTATGTTTGCTTTTAGAATTTCCTTCCAATCTTTTTTTTTATAATCCTCTATCTTTCTTCCAATATCACCTTCAATATCCCGAAATAAAATGGTTTTTTTGGGGCTTAAATCTGCAATCCTATGCCTTATTCCCTTTATCTTCTTTGTTATTTCTCTATCCTCTAATATAAACCTTGCAATATCCTCAACAACCCTTAATCCTTCCCTTGTCCTATTTAGATTGGCATCTATTATTCTGATACTCATCTTACAAGAAAAAATGAGAATAGACAGATAGTGGATGCAATGTACATAAGAATTTTAAAGTCATAATATAAAAGGATTAATCCAGCCAAAATGGGGCCAATAACAGATGAAAGATTAAGTAATCCATAAAGAATGCCTGTAGATGTTGACTGCTCTTTATTTTTTGAAAGAAGCTCCTGAAGACACCCGACCTGGAGCGTACTATAAGAGAATGCAAGTAAAAATTGGATAGGAAAGATATAAACATAAGATGAAGAAAATCCATACCCTAAAAAAACAAATGATGAGCCAAGAAGTCCTGTTTTTATAAGAAGAAAGTTCCTATATTTTTCAACAAATGGGGTTATCAAAAATTGGGAGAATGTATTTAAAAAATAGGCAAGGCCAATAAAGAACTTGTTTGCACCAAGGGATATAAGAAAAAGAGGGAATATCGCCCATATACTTGTTGCAGAAAGATTTCTTAAGAAATAAGAGATATAAAGCCTTATATTTCTTCTAAAAACAATCCAAAATGCCCCGATTTCTATTAAATCTTTCGAAAAATTCCTTTTTTCTCCCAAGGCAATTATAGACCCTATAAGAAAAAAAAGTCCGCTTACTAAAAATATAGCATTGTAATTTTGAAGAATACCGGAGACGATACTTCCAAATGCCCAGCCAAGAGAACCGTATCCTACGAATTTTCCCATCCTTCCATCTCTGTGATGGAATCCATAGACAGACAAAGCAGCAGGATAGAACCCACAAACAAATCCTGAGATAGCCCTTATAAAAAATAATTGTCCTGCATCCTTTATAAAAATATGGGATATAATAAGGATCGATGAAAGAAGAATGCCTAAACAGACGAACATTCTTCCACCAAATTTGTCAGAGAGAAAGCCGAAGAAAATAGAGCTAAGGAAGAATAGGCAATTAAAGCTAGCAATTACTAACCCAATAAAAAAAGGGGAGGCATCTAATTCTTTGGCAAGGATTGGGATAAAAATGGAAGAAGACATCACGGCAGAATATGTCAAAAACTGGATAAAGTCTGTCCTCACGATGATTGTTTACTCTTAAAGTCTTCTTCCAATGATGTAACCAATTATGCAAGAAAGGATGAGGATTCCTGCTTCAAATGGTCCAAATGTAATGATAATAAGTCCAAAAAGTACTCCAACTAAACCACCAATTGCCCCCTTTGGGTTTTTATTTATAAACTCCCTAATCTTCTCTATAATTTCACTCATCATCTTATTATTATTTAAGTTGTCTCCTTCTTTTTATCTTTGTTATCTCGACCTTCTTTTTATAATTTCTTATTAGACAAACATCCTCTAAAAGATAAGAAATTTCTCTGTTTATACTTTCTATCACATTAACTATCCCATCCGTAAAACAAATAATAGATACCTTTATATCCAAAAGTTTTCCCTTTATTGAAACCTTACAAGATATGTTTTCGCATCCCTCTATCTCAATACTTTCTACAAGTCCTTCTATCGCCTTTTTTGTTATCCAAACCTTTCCAAATTCTCCCTCTATATTTATTCCATCAGAAAACGAGAAGATTTTTTTCTCAAGAATGAAGATAAAAATCACAAGCATCCATATGCTAATTCCAATAAAGCCAATCCACTTTTTAATGAATATAGCAATATTGCCTATTCCAATTATGCCAAAGCCAAGCGAGATGAGAAGGTAGCCAAGAAACACAAGAAAAATACAGGCAATAAATATGCATACCCTAAAAATACTATTCATCTCAAAATCCTCTTTTCCCCTTCTTGCCCAACACCCTCAACAAAAACATTCACTTCAATAATAGAAAGACCTGTCATCTCAGAAACAGCCTTTCTTACAGCAGACTGAACATTAAAACATACATCCAATATCCTTACTCCATAACGGACGATTATGGATACATTTATTACCGCCTCTTCCTTCCCCGTTTCAACCCTCACACCCTTTGCGCCCTGTATTCCAGAGACAAGTCTTGCAATTCCTTCTCTAATACCCTCACTCATTCCAACAACACCATCAACAGATGTTGCTGCAAGTGCTGCGATTGTTCCTATTGCCTCATTACTTACCTTTATTTCACCTAATTTCTCCATTTAAACCTCCTAGTATATAGTTTTCATCTGCAATTTTAAAAATGATCTAATCTCCTTTGGAGAATTTAAAGAAAGAACTTTATCCCTTATCTTGCTTGCCTTTTCCATAGTTATTTTTCTAATTACATTGCGAACACTAGATACAGCATCCCAATTTACAGAAAGTTCATCAATACCCAGTCCAAGGAGAAAGGGAGTATATAAAGGCTCTGATGCCATCTCTCCACACATAGAAACCCAAATGCCTTTTTTATGTGCCGCCTCCACTACATTTTTAATGCTTCTTAATATTGATGGATGCAATGGTTCGTAGAGATATGCTGTCTTTGGATTTATCCTATCGACGACTAAGGTATACTGAATAAGGTCATTTGTTCCAATGCTAAAAAAGTCAACCATCTCTGCCAAGATGTCTGCAATAAAAACAGAAGCGGGTGTCTCAATCATTGTTCCTACTTCCAAATCCCGGTCGAACGGAATACCTTTTTTCTTAAGTTCATCCTTTGTCAAAGAAAGGATAGAAATTGCCTCTTTTAGTTCATCAATAGATGTTATCATTGGAAACATAACCTTAATGTTTCCTTTTACGCTTGCCCTAAGAATTGCCCTAAGTTGGGTTTTGAATACTTCTTTATACTTAAGACAAAGTCTGATTGCCCTCATTCCAAAGGAAGACTCAACTTCTTCCGTTTTTAAAAAAGAAACGAGCTTGCCCTCACCGATATCAAGGGTTCTTATTGTCACTGGATGTGGATGGGCTGCTTCTGCTACATCAAGGTAAACCTTTGTCTGCTCATTTTCATCTGGCAAGTCTATCCTTTCAATGAATAAAAATTCTGTCCTAAACAATCCAATTCCATCGGCATTTTCCTTTTTTATCAAATATGCTTCCTCTGGAATCTCAATGTTTGCAACAAGATTTACCCTATGACCATCCTTTGTCTTTGCAGGAAGCCTTGTTAACCCTTCCTTATGATAAACCTCAAGCTCTTCTTCCTTTTTCCTTCTTGCGTATAGCTCTCTCTCTTTTTTTGTAGGGTTTATTATTATCTTCCCTGTTCTTCCATCTAATATGATTATATCTGTGGATGATAATATATTTTCAATGTCAGGAATACCAAGAATAGCAGGAATCCTAAGTGCTCTTGCGAGTATTGCGGCATGTGAAGTTTGTGTTCCCATACTACATACGATCCCGGCAATTTTTTCTTTTGGAATTTGAAGGGTATCTTGGGGGGTAAAATTTTTCCCTACAATTATCACTTTTCCTTCTATATCTTCAAGTCTTATCTGCTCTCGCTCGCCCAAATAATGAAGCATTTTTGATGATATGTCATGGAGAACTTCCATCATCCTTCCCATCTGTCCACTATGGAAGGAAAAATTCTCTATTATCTTTTCAATAACCTCCCAAAATGCATAAGAAGCGTTTATTCCTTCCTCTTCTATTTTTTTCCTTGCATATGGAATAAGTATTGGATCATCTAATAAAGCAAGATGGATATTAAAAATTGAAGAAAACCTTTCTCCAAAATCCTTCTCAATCTTACTTATTATGCTAAGCATCTCTCTTCTTGTTTCTTCTTCCGCATACTTTAAAATAGCAAGCTCCTTTTTAAGTTCCTTTCTGCTTATCTTTCTTTTTCGAGGTTTTATCCTTTCCTTCCCAAAAACATATACTCCTCCCATTATTAACCCCGAAGATACGCCAATACCTCTTAATCTTTTCATCACATATTATGATAGCTAATATTGCCAAAAGAAAGCAAGGTTTTTATTGGATGGATGTGCTCTATACCTAATCTGAGAAAACTACATTAAAAAATCCTTGATTTTTTCATAATTTTTGTATAAAATAATTTTATGTTCAAAACAGGAGCCAAAGTAGTTTATCCTCTGCAAGGTGTTGGAATTATAGAAAAAATTGAAGAGCATAAAATATTAGATAAAATTCATAAGTATTATGTGATAAGGCTTGCGGCTGGCGATATGAAAATTATGGTTCCGATTGATCTACAAGATAAGGTTGGGCTAAGAAAGGTTGTAGATAAACCAGAACTTGATAAAGCAATTAAAATATTGAGATCGAAAAGTACAGACATTTTCTCTGATTGGAAGGAAAGATATACCACAAATCTTGATAGGATGAAAACAGGTTCTATTTGTAAGATTGCTGAAGTTGCGAAGAATCTTTGGACTAGAAACATGGAAAAACCCCTCTCTATTTCAGAAAAAAGATTATTTGATAGCGCCTGTACAATAATTGCGACAGAACTTGCGTATGTTCAAAATATAAAGCTAGAAGAAGCTAGTTCTTTTGTCAAAAACACATTAAGAGAAGTGGATACAGAAGAAGACAAATAAAAATAGTTATTATTATGATAAAACAAAGCGACAAGGAGGTAAAAAAATATGTGGAGAATGAGGTTATTTTTTGTTTTTATTGCTTTATTTTTTGGATATTTACTAGGGGTAAAGATAGCGTCCCCTCTTTTTGGAATATTAAGTGGAGTCTTAATAGGAGCAATATCAGTCCTGGGAGAGCTTGTTTTAAGAAAAACTGATATAAAAAACTTTTTTATCTTATCTTGTGGATTAGTAATAGGTCTTATAGTTGTAAATTTAACTACATCGTTTATTAAAAATCCACTTATTTTATTAGGGATATTTTTAATTTGTGGCTATTTGGGGGCAACACTGATTTATGAAAGACATCAAGAGATTCTGGCACTCTTTAAGAAAAGGCAAGATAAAAAAAAGATTTTGGATACAAGTGCAATCATTGATGGAAGGATTATACAGATTATAATGAGTGGATTTTTAGATGGAGAGGTTATTGTTCCTAGGTTTGTTTTGGATGAGCTTCATGCTACCTCTGATTCTCAAGACACATTAAAAAGGAATAGAGGAAGGAGGGGGCTTGATATTTTGAAAGAACTTCAAAGTAAAGTAGTAGTTCATATAGAAAAAGATTTAATTCCAGAGGTAAAAGATGTTGACAAAAAACTTATTTGCCTTGCAAAGAAAATGGGCGCTTCAATATTGACATGTGATTATAATTTAAACAAAGTAGCTCAAATAGAAGGTGTTTTTGTTTTAAACATCAATGAACTTATGGAAGCCTTAAAACCTTCAGTTTTCCCTGGGGAAGTATTTTATTTGCAGATAGTGAAAGAAGGAAAAGAATTTGGCCAAGGGATAGGTTATCTTGACGATGGAACAATGGTTGTTGTTGAAGACGGTTCAGATTATCTTGGAAGGAAGGTAAGGACAGAAGTAAATACAGTCCACCAAAGTCCATCTGGAAGAATAATATTTACCAAAATAGCAAAGTGAAGACCGAGGTAATACTCGTTGCAGGAGGAGCTTCTCAAAGAATGGGAGACGATAAACTTTATCTTTTACTTGACGGATACCCTCTTATATCTTATACTATAAGGGCAATATTAAAATTTGTTGGTTTACCTATTCTGGTTGTTTCTCGTGAAAGATTTGAGTGGTGGAAAGAAAATCGATTTGGAATAAGCAAGTTGGTTTGTGGTGGAGAAAAAAGGCAAGATTCTGTTTATGAAGGCTTAAAAATGCTGGATGTTGACACAGAAAATGTTCTTGTTCATGATGGGGCAAGACCGTTTGTGAGTAAAAGCTTACTTGAGAGGGTAATTAGTGAATTAAATAGAAACGATGCGGTTGTTCCTGGTATCCCAAGTAGTTTGACCGTAAAATCTGTAAAAGGTGGCATTGTTGAGAAAACTCTACCAAGAGAAGATATATGGTTTATTCAAACACCGCAAGGGTTTAAAAAAGACGTTTTTATCTCTGCTTACAAAAAGGCCTATGAAGATGGCTTTTATGGAACAGATTGTGCAAGCTTGGTCGAAAGAACTGGCTGTAAGATAAAAGTCATCCCTGGTGATGAAAAAAATATAAAGATAACAACAAAATTTGATTTTGAGATAGCAAAGATGATTGTACAGAAGAAATTAAGAGAAGATGTATAAAGAAGATTATTATCATATTTTAGGTGTCTCACGGGACGCATCTATTGAAGAGATAAAAGCTGTATATAGGAAACTCGTTAAGGAGTACCATCCAGATAAAGGGAAAATGGATGAAGAAAGGATAAAGGAGATAAATGAAGCCTATAGTGTTTTAAGTAATCCGGATAAAAGAATAAGATATGATCTTCTTAATCCAGTAGAAGATGAAGAACCAGAATATGCAAAAATGGAAGGATTAGAAGACGAAAAGGAAATTGCTGTTGAACCAGTAAGAATGGGAATCGGATTTGACACGCATCCTTTGGTTTCTTATAGAAAACTCTTTCTTGGAGGAGTTGAGATTCCTTATGCCTACGGTCTTGCGTCCCACTCGGACGGAGATGTTCTTTTGCATGCATTATGTGATGCACTGTTTGGAGCAATAGGTGAGGAGGGGATTGGATATCATTTTCCAGATACAAATCCAGAATATAAAGATGCTGCATCTATTGCATTTCTCCAACAAACAGCAGAGATCTTGGATAAAATAGGTTATAAGGCAAATAATGTTGATTCGGTAATCCTTGCAGAGAAACCGCCACTCTCTCCATATATCCCAAAAATGAAGGAAAATATAAGTAAAATCCTTGGGATTCCCCAGGAGAAGATAGGGATTAAAGCAAAAACTTGCGGTGGATTAGGATATATTGGCAAAAAAGAAGGCATTTCTGCCTACGTTATTGTTGGTGTTCTTCCAACTAGAAAAAAGAGGTAATGCCGGGGTAGCTCAGTGGCAGAGCAGGCGCCTTGTAAGCGTCAGGTCGTGAGTTCAAATCTCACCCTCGGCTTATAAAAGGGCAGGTTCCCGAGTGGCTAAAGGGGACAGACTGTAAATCTGTTGGCTATGCCTTCGGAGGTTCGAATCCTTCCCTGCCCA
>DNCM01000019.1 GCA_003498085.1 bacterium | reverse complement strand
CTGTAGAATTAGAGGCTATATTCCTACAATTAAGAAAATATTTTTTTATTTTCTTGAAAGGCTTGGTAATATGCCTTTACAATTCATCGAGAATTACTATGATCTTCGTTTTTGTTACAATTAAGGCTTTTTAGGGCAATCTCTGTTATTCTTCTTCCCTTAGGTGTCCTTTCTATAAATCCTATAGACAAAAGGTATGGCTCATAAACCTCTTCAATTGTCCTTTCATCTTCATTCAGTGCTGCTGAAATACTCTTTATTCCAACAGCCCTTCCTAAAAATTTATTTGCCAAAATATCGATGATCTTTCTATCCATACTATCAAGACCAAACCTGTCAACTTCAAGTCGTCTAAGGCCATCCTCTGTAATCTCTAATGTTATTCTCCCATCTCCTATAACCTGGGCATAGTCTCTTATTCTCCTCAAAAGCCTATTTGCAATCCTTGGTGTTCCCCGTGATCTTTTAGCAACTTCAATTGCCGCATCTTCTGTAATCTCTATATTTAGAATCCTACTTGAACGAATGACAATATAGAACAATTCATCGACAGAGTAGAAATCTACATTATGTGTTATCCCAAAGCGACTTCTTAGAGGTGATGTAAGAAGTCCTTGTCTTGTTGTTGCACCAACTAAGGTAAATCTTGGAAGAGAAAGTTTTATTGTCCTTGCACAAGGGCCTTTTCCAATCAAAATGTCAATTTTATAATCTTCCATCGCTGAGTATAATAACTCCTCAACAGTCCTATTCATCCTATGGATCTCATCGATAAATAGGACATCAAAAGGAGAAAGGTTTGTAAGGATAGCCGCCAGGTCTCCAGGCCTTTCAAGGATTGGCCCAGATGTCGACAAGATATTACTCCCCATTTCATTATTTACGATATATGCAAGAGTTGTCTTCCCAAGACCAGGTGGGCCAGAGAATAAGATATGATCTAATGCCTCATTCCTTTGTTTTGCTGCATGTATAAAGATCTTTAGGTTCTCAACAAGTTTATTTTGTCCAACGAATTCAGAGAAAGACTTTGGTCTTAAGCTTTGCTCTTCATCTTTTTCTTCAGAGTCAATTGGCTCGGGTGAAGTTATCTCTTTCATACTGCCTTTAATGCCTCTTTAATAAACTCCTCAAGGCTCTTCGGCCTTTCTTTAATTTTTGTAACAGCCTTTTTTGCCTCTTTTTGTGTATAACCTAAAGAGATTAAGGCAGAAATTACACTATCTCCCATTTCATCTTTTTCAGCTACGACAAGCTTATTTGAAAGTTCAAGGATGATCCTCCGGGCTATCTTTTCACCAACACCTTTTATCTTTGATAAACCAGAGACATCATGGTTCTTTATTATCTCATCTAGTTTATCTGGTTCAACTTCAGAAAGAATCCTTAAGGCTATCTTTGGGCCGATCCCACTTATCGAGATAAGTGTAAGGAAAATCTCTTTTTCCTTCTTATGGAAAAAACCAAACAGCTGGATTTTTTCTTTTACAAATGTCGTATAGCAAGAAAGAGAAACTACCTCCTTTTCATTGGGCAGAAGATGGAATGTTGAAAGTGAAATATCCAAACCATATCCAACGCCACCAACATCAATAATGCAATGTGTTGGGTTTTTTAAAACAAGCCTTCCTTTTACCGCCTCAATCATTAAAAATAAATTAAATCACATTTTTGTTTTTTATGCAAGACTTTTTATGATATAATTAATCGTATGAAAGTAACTTTAATTAAGGGTGATGGAATAGGACCTGAGGTTATTTCTTCTGCCTGCAAGGTTATCAATGCAGTTTGTCCTGACATAGAGTATGATGAGGTAGGGGTTGAATTGAAGGACGATGAGCCGGTCATCGAACCAATAATATCTTCTGTAAAAAAGAATAAGATAGGGCTTAAGGGGCCAATAACAACACCTATCGGGAGTGGATTTCGTTCGATAAATGTATCGTTAAGAAAAGAATTAAGTCTTTATGCAGGGGTAAGACCCGCAAAATCTTATGATAAAGATATTGATATCGTTGTTATCCGCGAAAATACAGAAGGATTATACACAGGGATTGAATATCCAGTAGGAAACGATGCGTTTTGTGCAGTAAGGGTAATTACAAAGGATGCTTGTAATAAGATTGTCCACTTTGCCTTTGAATATGCAAGGAAGAATAAGAGAAAAAAAGTAACAGCTATCCATAAGGCAAATATCCTAAAGCTTACCTGTGGACTTTTTCTTGATACCGCAAGAAATATTGCATTGGATTATCCTGATATTGAATTCGAAGATAAATTGATTGACAATACCTGTATGCAATTGGCAAAAAAGCCCAATGTTTTTGATGTAATCGTAACGACAAACCTTTTTGGTGATATAATTTCAGATCTATGCGCAGGGCTTATTGGAGGACTTGGTGTTGCATCTGGAGCAAACATTGGTGACGAATGTGCGGTATTTGAGCCTGTTCATGGTTCTTGTCCTAAGTATGCAGGGCTTAACCAGGCAAATCCAATAGCAACAATCCTTTCTGGGGCGATGATGCTTAAATATATTGGTAAAAATAAAGAGGCAGAGAAAATCGAAAATGCTATTATCTCCCTCCTAAAAAAAGGAGTAAAAACCAAAGACCTTGGTGGAAATTACACCTGCTCCCAAATGACGGATGAGATAATAAATGAACTGCAAATATAAATATTCACTTTTCCACATATTGGGGGATAAATAGAGAAGATTTAAGTCCAATTTTGTGCAAGAGATACTTTATAACAACACAAAGTGTAGAAATGCCATAGATTGTACTTTCTATGAAGTTTGGTGACGATGCTTCTTTAAAATATCTTGTTGGGACATGGATTTCATCTATCTTAAAGGAAAGGGCGATAATTTGAAAAAGCATCTGTGTATCGAAGACGTAGTTATTCGAATTAAGCTGATATGGAACTTTTTCTAAAACCTTCCTTGAAAATGCCCTGAACCCAGAATGAAATTCTGAGAGTGAATATCCTGTTGCAATATTTTCAATGAGGGTTAAAAGCCTATTTGCAAGATACTTGTATAACGGCATCCCTCCTTTTAGTGTTTCCTCTCTTGTCCTTACCCTTGAACCTATAACACAATCTGCCCTTCCTTGTTCAATGGGTTTTATGAGTTCGGGAAGTAAACTTGCATCATATTGATAATCTGGATGAAGCATAACGATAATGTCTGCATCAAGTTTTAACGCCTCTGTATAAAGGGATTTCTGACTTCCACCATAACCTCTATCGGTTGGATGGCAAAATATTTTTATTCCCAAGCTTTTTGCAACTTCAACAGTCCTATCTTTGCTATTATTGTCAACAAGAATGATATTTTCTCTGAATTCTTCTGGTATATCGTTATATGTCATTTCGATGGTTTTTTCTACATTCCTTGCAGGCATCACTACCACCACTTTGGCTTGACTTGCTGTGTTCATTTTAATATAATTTCTTTAAGGGGGCGTAGTTCAGGGGGAGAATGCTTCCTTGGCGTGGAAGAGGTCGTGGGTTCAATTCCCACCGCCTCCAAATTGTTTATAACTATTATAACCAGCATTTTAAAAATAACCAGGAAACTCAAAGGACAGAAGGGAATTGAAGCCTTGCG
>DNCM01000051.1 GCA_003498085.1 bacterium | reverse complement strand
TCTTGTAGTTGAAATATAGTTGATAAGTATATGCTTTGGTTCTTAATTCATCAAGGTTTTTGAATTCTTCAATCTCGTAGAGATCATCTTCAACTATCTTGTGGAATGCTTCTACATCAGAGTACAACATCTAGGAGGTATTCTTTTTATTAGGTTATTTCAAATTCTTCTAAAACACCAACAAATGCACTTACACCTTTCTTTTTTATTATAAAAGAGGGTTTATCCAACAAAAGAGATACTAGAAAATGTTATAATCGGGCTGAAAGGGTCAAATTTTTGAAAATCCTTTCTCCTATTGGAATAAATTCCTTATAGAGCTTTTCTTTGTTTCTTATATAGGAAAGTGTGCCTAAAATATAAACACCTGTCAATTCTTCAATTATCCTTGGATTGTCAATGAGAATTTCCTTTCTTTCACTGATTTTGTTATTAAAAATAACCCCAATTATCTTCATCCTTCTTTTTTTTATTGCCTCAATTGTAAGGAGTGTATGATTTATACATCCAAGCTTATTTAAAACAACAAGTAAAATAGGGAGATCAAGCTCCCTTGCAATATCTATAAGGAGCATTTTTTTTGAAATGGGCACCAACAGACCTCCTGTTCCTTCAACAATAACGGGATTATATTTCTCTTTCAACGAAAGAAATGTATTTTTGATAACAGATGGCTTTATTTCTTTATTTTCAAGTCTTGACGAGAGATGTGGAGAGGCAGGGTATGAGAAAACATAAGGACAGATTAAAGAACTTGCTATTTTTTTTATCTTTGCAAACCTTATGCAAATCTTTATATCAGAATCCCCACCAGTTGCAACCCATTTTTGGAAAATAGGATTATATCCTTTTTCTTTGAAATACCTAAGGAGAAAACTGGTGACTACTGTTTTTCCACAACTTGTATCTGTTCCAGCAATGAATATAGACAATCTAGTGATGAAAGAAATTTAAGGACATCTATGTTATTTATAAGGCTATACATAGGGGCATCTTTTATACCGAGAAATTCATAACTACAGACAGGAACTTCTCTTAGAGGAGGACAATCTTCATAGTTTGAATTTTTTACCCAGCCAGATGTTGTAAAGTAATATACCCCTCCCTTTTTTTCTTTAATTTGTTCATAGATAGATGAAAAATCTCGGCAGACCCAATTTCCCATAACAAGTCTATTTGAACTCGCATTTATTGTGATATGGCCGTAGTTTGGGGGAATAATAACCTTATCACCAGGATTTGCAGAAACATAATAAACAGAAGACTGGTCCTCTTTTTGCATAAGATATATTGCATTACCTTCTATGACCTCATAGATTTCTGGATATGAGAGGCTAGATCCAGGAAATTTTGGATGATAATGGCCTGCTGTTTTTACATATTCACAACCGAGCATATTTGAAGGAATAATCGTAATGTCATATCTTAAACGGGAAGAAAGAATTTTTTCATAGTCTTCCTTGCTTTCTGATAGGTCTCTATACATATGATAAAGCTCAAAATTATCTGCTCTATCTTCCCAAGTTTTATCATAGAGAAGCTCTTTTATTTCAAAAAGGTATCTTATATCAGGCTTATGACCTTCAATTAGTTTTAACATTGTTTTAATGTTATATAAAAACTAGTTTTTTGTCAATTACTTCCAATTTTTTGTTCTTCATTCCCATTCAATTGTCCCTGGTGGCTTTGGTGTGATATCATAGACAACACGATTTATTGAGGGAACTTCGTTTACAATCCTTGTTGCCATTTTTCCCAGAATTTCATAAGGCAATTCCGCCCACTCTGTTGTCATTCCATCCGTTGAAACAACCGCCCTTATTGCAATAACATTCCCATATATTCTTTCATCGCCAGTAACACCAACACTCTTTCCAGGAAGCATAACTGCAAATGATTGCCATATATCCCTGTATAGCCCATTTTTTTCTATTTCATCTTGGATTATACTATCTGCCTCTTTAAGGATAGAAAGATTTTTCTCGTTCACTTCACCGATAATGCGAATGGCAAGTCCAGAGCTAGGGAAGGATTGTCTATAAACAATCTCATCTGGAAGGCCAAGTTGCAGTGCTATTTCTCTAACTTCATCATTAAAAAGCTCCTTAAATGGCTCAATTGGCTTAAAATTCATCGTATTCGGAAACCAATCGCCGTTATGATAAACTTTAATTTTTGCAGAATACCTACTAACTCTTTCGTTTTCAATTATATCGGGATAAAGTGTTCCTTGAATAAGAAATTCTACACCATCTACTTTTCTTGCCTCTCTTTCAAATACTTCAATAAGCTTATGCTCTATTCTTTTTCTTTTTTCTTTAGGGTCTGTTATTCCAGAAAGGACTTTCAAAAATTCATCTTTTGCATCAACGTAAACAAGCTCTATCTTGAGGCTATCTTTAAATGCCCTTATAATCATTTCTTTTTCTCTCTTTCTCAAAAGTCCGTTGTCGATAAATATACAGGTCAAATTTTTTCCAATTGCATAATGAGCAAGAACAGCTGCTGTTGATGAATCAACACTACCAGACAAACCACAGATTGCGCGGGACGTTCCTACCTTACTTCTTATCTCTTCTATCTTTTCATCTATAAAGCTCTCAATCAGCCAATTCGGACTACATCCACATATTCTGTCAAAAAGGAAATTTGCGATTATCTCTTTGCCTAAAGGGGTCCGGGTAACTTCTGGATGAAACTGTAGACAGTAAATTTGTCTTTCTGGGTTGCGGATAGCTGCATAAGGAGAATTTGCTGTAATTCCAATAATTTCAAAACCTTCCGGGAGTTCTTCAATAATATCCCCATAACTCATCCAGACTTCCATTGTGCCAGTAATTCCCCAGAATAAATTGAGAAAATCCATAATAATAAGTTCAGCAGAACCATATTCCTGTTTTTGTGCCCTTTTTACCTTTCCGTTCAAAATATGAATAATCCATTGAGTGCCATAGCATATACCAAGAATAGGAATATCAAGGTCAAAAATCCTTACATCACCAGATGGTGCTCCTTGAATATAAACAGATGCAGGTCCACCCGAAAGAATAATGCCCTTTAGGTTATATCTCTTAAGCTCACTTACTGTTGTATTGTATGGAAGGATAATAGAGAATACTTTAAGCTCCCTAATTTTTCTTGCAATAAGCTGAGTGTATTGCGAACCAAAATCAAGAACAGCTATCGTTTCTCTTTCCATATTCTATTTAATAATAGAAGACACTTTTACTTTTGTCAAAAAATTTTTGGAGAATAGATCCAAGTATCACCAACATTTGTTTCAAGAAAATAGTTATTTTTAATTGCGCTTAGCATCTTTGGTGTAAATCTTTGAAGGGTATATAGATTTGGAAATATTGGAAATAAATGTAATAGTTTTTTATATTTTTTCTCACATTTAGTTCATTGCCTTCCCATTCCAGTCCGCTGAAAAACTTGGAAGATCTTTCCTTCAGTTTGGATAGATGGGGCAATTATAAGTTCTGCATTCTGCATTTCTTTGATATTCTTTGCTCCACAAATACCCATTGCAGTGCGAAGGGCACCAATCAAATTTTGCGAGCCATCGTCTAAATGTGCAGGTCCATAAAGTATTGCTTCTAAACTGGAAACTATTCCTGTCTTTATCCTTGTTCCTCGTGGAAGGTTTCTATGAGGTGTTGCCATTCCCCAGTGATAGCCTTTGCCTGGAGCCTCATATGCCCTTGTGAAGGATGAACCAATCATGACTGCGTCACATCCTGCTGCAAATGCTTTACAGATATCTCCACCCCTTGACATTCCACCGTCTGTTATTATTGGAATATATTTCCCTGTTTTTTTATAATAAAAATCCCTACTGTGAACACAGTCTATTGTTGCTGTAATTTGAGGAATTCCTACACCCAAAACACTTCTTGTTGTACAGGCAGTACCAGGACCTACACCAATCAATATCCCATCAATACCTGCCTCCATAAACTCTAAGCATACATCATCTCTAACGCAGTTTCCAACAATGATCGGGATTTTTAGGGCCTCTTTTATTTTTTTAAAGTTTAATGATGATCTTCCCTTTGAGATGTAATGGATTGTTGTCACAGTTGACTGAACAACGAATATGTCACAACCTGCTTCTTTTGCAATTACTCCAAATCTTTCTGCCCTTTGTGGAACGGATGAGACACAAGCAATTCCTCCTCCTTTTTTTATTTCTTCAATCCTTCTTCCAATAAGTTCTTCTTTTATTGGCTCTTCATAGACTTTTTGAATAACATTTGTTGCCTCATCAGATGGTGCATTTATAATTTTTTCTATCGCCTCTTCAGGATTTTCATACCTTGTTTGCACACCTTCAAGATTCAAAACACCAAATCCACCAAGTTTTGTCATCAAAATAGCCATCTTGGTATCCATAACACCATCCATAGCAGAAGCAATAATGGGGATTTGAAATTTAAAACCACCTATTTCCCAGCTTATATCAACCTCCTCTGGGTCAATAGTTATTTTTCCTGGGACAATGGCTATTTCTTCAAAACCATAAGCCCTCCTTGCCCTTCTTCCTATTCCGATCCACTCAGCCATTATAAAAATCCTTTAATACTACGATTTTGTTATATTATAGTCTGTTTTAGCTATTTCTGTCAATTCCTGTAAATATAACTTCGGAAAGGGCAGGTATAACC
>DNCM01000112.1 GCA_003498085.1 bacterium | reverse complement strand
AAAGGCTAATAGCTAATGACTGTAACTATTCAGCTATTGGCTTCTAGCTATTAGCTTTAAAATTGGTAGAATGCTACAAGGACTTATAAAACGAATTAAAGAAGATTTAAAACCAAAAGCTAATAGCTAATGACTAAAGGCTGATAGTTACCCCAGGTGTTGTTCAGTATGTGCCTGTGTAGTTCCGTTCTCTAAGATTTTAAGATTTTGACATTTAGTGATTTATAGATTATTATTAAAGCAATGAAGAAAATTTTATTGGTTGTTAGTTTTTGGTTGTTGTTTTTTGTAGGGCAGGCATTTTCTTTAGAGATAAAAACAGGGTTTGAGGCAGATGTTATATCGGTAAGTGTAGACTTTTCTCCATTAGAGATAAGAGAAAACGGAACATATTCTGTTGTAAGCTCAAGAGGCTGCGAAGATTCATATACCCCAGAGAGACCACAGCTTCCCATAAAGCATTTATTCTTGGCTTTACCACCAAATGTATTAGTAAAGGATATAAGGATAGTTACAAAGCAAGTCCAAATAGAAGGAGAATACAATATTTCTTTAGTCTCTCCGCCAATCCCTATTTCTGAAAATCCGAAATCCGAAATCCTAAATCCTAAATCTTTTAATGGTATTTTCCCCGAAAGCATAGCAACCATTGACCCAATACAAAGGTTTAGAGGGTATTCTTTGCTTCCCATAAATGTCTTTGCGGCACAATGCGATGGAAAAAGGCTTTATTGGAATAAATCTGTCCAGATAGAGATAACCCTTAAAACGCAGAAGATTTTATCAACACCAGAATTCTTTAGAGGAAAAACAGAAGACGAGAAAACATTAAAAGGCTTGATAGAAAACCAAGATATTCTTTCTTCCTACAAAAAACTCTCTACTCTCCACTCTCCACTCTCCACTTTTCACCAATACATTGTAATCACAGACCAATCTTTGGCTTCATCATTCCAGCCATTGATTGACCACAAAATCTTAAAAGGGCTTACGGCAAAAATAGTAACAACCCAGTGGATATATGAGGCATATTCAGGAAGGGATAATCAAGAAAAAATTAGGAATTTTATCAAGGACTATTACACATACTATGGCACAGAGTATGTCCTTTTAGGGGGTGATGTTGAGGTTGTTCCATATCGTGGTGTTTATGCAAATGTTGGAGATCAGATAATTGATTCAAATATCCCCTGTGATTTATACTTTTCCTGCCTTGATGGAAGCTGGGATAAGGATAATGACAATATCTTTGGCGAATTAACAGATGATGTTGACCTTTTTCCAGAGGTCTATGTGGGAAGGGCGCCTGTAAATACAACAGTAGAGGTAGAGACATTTATCCGAAAAATCTTTACATATCAAGAGGTTCTAAAAGAGCTCCTCATTGCCTGGATGGCTGATGCTGAATCTGATTGTGTAGATATAAAGGAAGATATAGCAACATATACCCCAACATTTTATACCATTTATAAGGAGTATGAGTCAAAAGAAGGGGTAAGCAAAGCCAGGATAATTGATTATATAAATCAGGGTGTTGATCTAATAAATCATGCAGGTCATGCGAATCATTGGATTGTGCCTCCATTTGAAATATCCGATGTAGGTAGCCTAACAAATAAGGATAAACCATTTATCTTTTACACCCTGGGTTGTTTTCCAGGAAAGTTTGAGGTATCAGACTCAATAGGTGAGCATTTTATTACAAATCCAAATGGTGGTG
Organism: bacterium; assembly: GCA_003498085.1. GTDB lineage: Bacteria > UBA9089 > UBA9088 > UBA9088 > UBA9088 > UBA9088. Next base: position 6,098 of record DNCM01000112.1, on the reverse strand, counting down.
CTGTGGCATTCATTGGAAACTCAAGGTATGGCTGGTATTCAAGGGAAAACGTAAAGAAATACTCAGGGGAATATGATATAGAGTTTTTCAAAAAATACTTTAAGGAAGGATATGTTCATCTAGGTCGGGTATTTCATCAGTCAAAGGTTGTTTTCATTCCAAAGTCAAATTCAGATGATCCATACAGATGGATTATGTTCTGCCTTAATTTATTGGGAGACCCAGAAATGAAGATGGAGGGTTCTTGTGCCAATGTTTTATTTGGAAAGGTCTTAAGGGCTGATAATAATGAGCCAATAAACAATGCAACAGTAAGGATAATCTTAGGAGAAGGCTCTGCAACAACATCCCCTTCTGGAACCTATGTTCTTCCATTATTAAATGAGGGAACATATACAATAATGGCAGAGAGGGATGGATGTTTTTCTACTACAACAACAATCTATGTAAAGGGACCAACTACACTAGATTTTTATCTTATCCCAAGTGTTATCTACTCTATCTCTGGTTATGTAATGACATCCCAAAGTGTAGGGATTGAAGACGTGGAGATGAATCTTGTGGGAATAACAAAAAAGAAAGCCATTACAAATTTCTCTGGATACTTTGAGTTTATCTCCCTCATATCAGAGGACTATGCCCTTTCTCCATATAAACCAAACTACATCTTTACCCCTTCCTCAAAAACATACAAACCCTTAAATTCCAATAAATATGACCAGAATTTTACATCCATCTGCCATTTTTATAAGGTTTTTCCTCTTTATGGAACTGTTAAATCCATTGTGGATGTGGCGGGAAATGGATTTGGTGCAAATGAGGTAATCCAGATTGATTTTGGTAAAACACAAACCATTACAACCTGCAGGACCAATGCAATTGGAGAATTTTCTGTTAAGTTTGAGGTTGACTCTCAAAGCGTAGGAACAAAAATAATAACAGCCAGAGGGCTTTTTTCTCATCTTATCAGCACATCTTCCTTCTGTATCATTCCACCCCATTCTCTTTCTGGCTATATCAAGGATGCCTCAGGTAATCCTATTGAAGGGGCAGAGGTTATCCTCAAAGGCGATAAAGAAGGAAGCTATCTTACAAAACCTGATGGTTATTATGAATTCTCAGGGCTTCTTGTTGGAACCTACACAATTATCCCCTATCTTGGCACTTATAGCTTTAGTCTAGAATCAAAAACCTATACATTATTAATTCAGTCATACCAAAATCAGAATTTCTATAAAATAGAGGATAAGGATGCAATCTGGCCAATGGAGGGGTTTGACAGAAACAGAATGCGCCAGAGCCCTTATTCTGGCTTTGCTTATCCCAACAAGAAGTGGAGTTATGGGGTAGATTATGGAATGTTTAACCCTCCTCCTCCTGTGATAGGGTATGATGGAAGCATTTTCTATGGAAATTATGCTTTAAGAAAAGATGGAACCTTAAAGTTCCAGTGGAAGGGAGAGGCTAGGTGGGTAAGGGTAAAATGTGCATCAGCTATTGGTAGGGATGGAACAATATATGCCCTTGGATACGAATATGATAAGACAATTGGTAATTGGAGGCATTATGTCTATGCAGTAGCACCCGATGGGTTAATGAAGTGGAAGTTACCAATTGGAGAAAGTAATGATATCTCAAGTTCTTCTCCTGTCCTAGACAAAGAAGGAAGGATATATGTTGGAGGATGGGATGGCATTGTATATTGTATAAATCAAGATGGAGAGATTATATGGAAATATGATACAAAAAATGGTTGGATAATGAAGGGGTTAAGTATTGGAGAAGATGGAACAATTTATTGCGGTTCATACGGTGGAAGTCGGTATGGTAGAGGGGCACTTCATGCAATCAATCCTGATGGAAGTTTAAAGTGGGAGTATGTGCTCAAGAGCCAGATACTCTATTCTGGACCAGTTATAGCTTCAAATGGCACTATTTATATTGGTGATATACATTGTCTCTATGCAATAGATTCTAATGGAAATATGAAATGGAGGTTTGTAGTTGGTGGCCGTGTATGGTCTCCTGCAATAGGGCCAGATGGAACTATATATGTTGCCGGTGAAAGCTATTTTTATGCACTTAACCCTCAAGGAAAGGTAAAATGGAGTTTTGGCGATAGAGCACATTCTTTCTCCTCTTCCCCAATAGTAGACCCATCTGGAAGAATATATGTAGGTGTTTCAAAGAGGGGAGAAGTAAATGATAATAGCCATTTTTTCTACTGCTTGGACAATAATGGCACTACCTTATGGAGGCAAGAAGTATTAGGAGATTGTCCTTACATCTCCTCTTGTGCAATTTCACCTGAGGGTTATATCTACTTTTGTGCTGGGAGTAGCTTATACTCCTTAGGACCAGGTGGTTCTTATACCCTATCGGGTGAAATAAAAACCCTTCCTGTATTTTCGGATGATAAGAGAATAGTAGAAGATGTGGTTCTCACTATATCTGGACCTGTTTCAGCAACCACAACAACAGATAACAAGGGATATTACAAGTTTTCAAACCTTCCCCTTGGGACATACACCCTAATTCCAAAAAAAGAGGGCTTTTGGTTTTCCCCTGCAAGTAGAACCTATATACCATTATGGAATGACACATTAAATCAGGACTTTCAAATACACTCTGATGAACCATATTCAATATGGGGGAATATTAGGGATATATATGGTAGGGCTTTGGAGGATATTACCCTTATTCTATCTGGTGATGGCTCTCTTACAGTAAAAACAGATGCTTTAGGATACTATGAGTTTAATGGCTTAAAGCAAGGGACATATACCATAACCCCAAAAGATATAGGCTATCTCTTTTGTCCAATTGAGAGAAAATTCTATAATATCACATTATCCCAGGAATCCCAAGAATTTACAGCTAAATCAACAGATGAAGCAATATGGGGCCAATATCAATATGATGCAGGCCATAGGGGAAGGTCGCACTTTCAAGGACCTCCCCTTCCCATAATAGATTGGGCTACTGGAACACAAATAGCAGGAATTCCAAAATTTCCTTCTGGAATAGGCACAGATGGAACTGTTTATACTATTTTTCCCGATAACTACCTTTGGACAGTATCCCCAGATGGAGATGTAAAGTGGAAATATTATGTAGGTTATCCTCCATCAAGTCCTCCTGTCCTGGGAAGGGATGGCTCTATTTTGGTTGTTTCCTCTCAAACACTCCATTGTATCTTGCCGTTTGGTACACTCTCCTGGAGGTTTTCTGGAGATGTATATGGAATACCAGTTGTAGGAAGGGATGGAACTATATATATTGGCGGTGGAACAAGGCTATTGTATGCAATAAGCCCAGATGGAATGGAAAAATGGAGGCTTGTCGGTGACCCTAAAAGTGCCTTTTTTGTTCCATATTTTTCATACCCTACAATAGGAGGTGATGATACTATATACTTTGTAGCTAGGGGTGTTGGTGAAACATTTTTATATGGTGTAAGGGATATAGGAGGAACATATACTATTCTCTTAAAGAAGCTCATTACAACAACAAGTTTTTCCGGTGCGGATTTTTTATATCCACCTGCCATAGGAAAGGATGAAACAATTATCGTCTCTGGGGATAGAATTTATTGCCTTTCTCCGTCTGGAGACCTGTTATGGAAAAGCGATATAGGGGGTTCTTCCCCTGCAATAGCCCATGATGGCACAATCTATCTTACATCTGGTCGCACCCTTTATGGCATTTCTCATTTAGACGGAAAGGAGAAATATAGATTTATTGCAAAAGATTTTCCAGGCTCTGGATTCTATTGTCCACCTGTTGTAGATGCTCAAGGGGATGTGTATCTAACCAATTGCGGACTTGTCTATGCATTCACCCCTGACCTTAGGCTAAAATGGTATTGGGATCCCTGGAATTCTATCTCATATCAGTTCTGGGCTGAAAGTTATACCTCTTTAGTAATTGGAAAGGATGGAAAGCTCTTTTATCCTTGCTACTTTTACTGCCCAATAGGTTCTAAATCCCCTTTTGTTAGGTTAATATCACTTAAACCCCTTGCAAATTCAATATCATTAAAGCTTTCTCCAGACCCTTTTGTTATAAAGATAAGTGAATGGTGGACGAGGAATGTATCCTGTGAGATAAGGGATGAGAATGGTAATATTTTGGAAGGAATCCCAGTTTCCCTGAAAACAACCATTGGAGAATTTTATGGAAATTGCTTCCTTCCAGGATATAAGACAGGAAGGGGAACAATAACAGCAGGTGCATTTTACGGAGAGTTTTGGAAAGCCTCTATCCCCGTTATAGTAGAACCTGATATTAGATATTTAGAAAAAATAGAGGTTTCTCCTCTTTTAGCCAGAATAAAGCCTGGTAATGTTTGGCTATTTGAAGCAACGGCTTATGATAAATATGGAAATACATTTCCAGACCTTATGCTTGATTGGGAAGTTGAAGGACAAATAGGAAAAATAGAAGGGAAAAAAATGCAAGGACTCTTTACAGCCTCAATGGAGCCCGGGATGGGAAGGGTAATTGCAAGATCAAGATATAGAGATATCTCTGGTTATGCTGATGTTATAGTATCTTTTGAAAATAAGCCTATTATTTCTGTCTATCCCTCCTCAGGTACTATTGGCTCAGGGGTTTCTTTCTTTATAGCCGGATTTGCTCCCCAAAGCACAATAACAATAGATTTTGGAACCAAAAATGGAATTATAACGGGTATGACAAATAATGATGGTTTCTTTTTTGCGACATTTACCATTAGCCTTACCACAGGTGGAGAAAAGATAATTACTGCAAGCTCTCTTTCGCTTTTTGCTACCTCTTCATTTATTATTCTTCCCTCTATTCAAGCAATTCCAAACTTTGGACATCCTAATTCATTGATTAAAATAGAGGGCATCGGGTTTTTAGCTTATGAAAATATTACCATTGATTTTGGGACATATTATACCTTTACATCTGCAATCACAGGAAGCCAGGGAACATTTACAGCCGATTTTACAACCCCCAATTACCCTTATGGAAGTACTTTAATTACAGCAAGGGGTTTATATTCCGCAGGAACAGGGTTCTTTATTCCAAAAGACAAATGTTTTATATCGGGTTATATAAGAAATGTAACTGGTGAGTCAATGGAGGGAATAAGGGTTCTTATATACGGCAATATTAACAAAAATATTTACACTGATGAGAATGGGTTTTATGAATTCTCAAATCTCCCCTCTGGTTATAGCTATAATGTAAGCCCAAAAAATCTTGGTGAATATATTTGTAATCCTCCAGTAAAAACATATAATCCCCTTTTAATGGATATGGGCTTTCAAAACTTTACCTGTTGGAAAGAGGATTCTCGGGTAATTAGGGTAGAGCCTACATCTGGAACTTTTGGATGTGAAGTTAAGGTTGAGGGCGGGGTATTTTATCTATATGATAAAGAGGTAAGGATTGATTTTGGAACCCATTATGGCATTGCTTATCCCAAGACAGACAAAAACGGCATATTTTCTACAAATTTTAAGGTAGAAAAACAGCCTCCAGGAACAAAAACAATTACTGCAACCTGCTTATACTACTATGCAACAACATCGTTCTTTATTATCCCTGAAGCAAAGCCAAGTATTACCATTTTCAAATCATCCAATAGGGCAAAGGTTATAAAAGGCGGAACAATAACATATACGATAACATATACAAATGTTGGTTTAAGCACAGCAACGGATGTTGTAATTATTGAGGTGTTACCAAAGGATTGCGGATTGCTGATTGCGGATTGCGGATTGAAAGATGTAAAAATAAGTTATTGGGTAAATAATGCTTGGCAAGATGTCTTTTCTGACGAGGCAACAAAGATTAAGTGGTTCATTCCAGAGGTTGCACCAAACCAAGAAGGCACAGTAAGCTTTACAGTAAAGGTGAAGTAAATGGCTGATTTTTATTGGAAGGTTTTTGACAAGGAGATAATAGGGCTTGGTAAAGAAGGAAAGATAGGCTTTGAATTTTTGTAACTATTCAGCCTACCCATCATCATAAGCATAGATAAGACTCTTAAATTGTTTATCTTTGAAAACATTAGAGTTATTGCATCAATTACATTCTGTTCTTCTTATTGTAGAAATATAGCC
>DNCM01000113.1 GCA_003498085.1 bacterium | reverse complement strand
TTCCTAAATGATAAGATGGCAGGGTATAGATTGTACTAACTTCTCCATTTTTGTCCGTAGTCAAGAAAGACGAAGAAAGCCTTCCCTTTTTTCCTTCTGAAATTATGGGCTTAAGTCTGCATTTTACACCCTGTATAGGATTTCCATAATCATCAACAAGCCTTGCTATGATTGTAATTGTTCCTTTTGGTTTCACTTTTAAATAGGATTCAGGCTGAATAATAAACCTTGCGGGAAAAGATGGAGAAACAAAAAAATCACGACTTTCGGATGATATTTTATCGTAAAATACAGTAATTGATGTTGTTCCTGATTTTTTAATGGTAATACTTCCCTGCCAGAAACCATTTTTTAGGATTATTTCCTTTGGCTCTATGGTGTTGCTTGCATCTTTAAGGAATACCTCCTTTGAAAAATCATCTTTTGTGGCAGTGATTGTAAGGTAAAATGGACACCCAGCTTCTTTAGGCAAATCAAGTCCTGTAAAGCCAAACTCCATTCCTCTAAGTGTAAACCTTTCTATGCATCTACAAAAGAAACTTTTCCCCCCTTCTTTCCCGCCACAAGCAAGGAGAGAAGAAACAATAAAGATGTTAATCAAGCAAATTAGCCTCTTTTTCTTCATCCTTTTTCCTCTTACCTATCAATTGAAATAGCCCCCCATCTGGACAGATATACTTGCACCAGATTCTTGGAATAATAATTGATGCCAATATAACACATAAGAACGATATAATTGCCGAATACTTAAGATTTGCCTTTCCTATAACACACCAAGGCCCTGGAATCTTAACAAAAATAGCAAGGATTATCCAAAATAGTAAGATTAAGTATTTAAGCTTGGAAAACTCCTTTGCAGGATAGATAATTGTCAATAACAAAACAATAAATGTAAAGAATCCTAATAAAGCACCTACTTCAAAAATAGATGGCAGGGTAAGCAAAATAGCCAAACCCATAGAAATTGTCAGTATGATTGAAATTATAAAGCCTAGGTTCCTTTTCTTTTTATAAATATTGGCTTTTCCTGTTAAATCCTGAACAAATCCGAGTGGGCAAATCCAAAAGCAATAGATTTTCCTTCCAAAAAAGAAGACAAAAAGAAGGATAGTAAAAGGAAACCAGAGATTTGCGAAAGCTTGTGTGAATTCTCCAAAGAATAGATTCTTTATTCCAATGGTTGTATCTTTTGAGATGCATAGGCATTGTAAAAATATTATCCCTAAAATTAAAAATGAAAGGCATTGGATGAATCTGCGAGCCTTTATATATCCTTTGGATATAAAGAAGGATGTCATTATAAAAAGGCAAAGCAAAACAGGAATAATTAAAAATTCAAAGCCTATCTTTCCTTCTTTAACAAGCCCTATTATCTCCTTATCAAAAACCTTCCAATAAAAATCAGCCATTTACTTCACCTTTACTGTAAAGCTTACTGTGCCCTCTTGGCCTGGTAAAATCTCTGGGATTTCCAACCTAAGCCTTGTTGCTTTTTCACTAAGTATTTCCTGCCAATCGTCATCATACCAATATTTTACTGTAGATTGTTGTCCGATGTCTATTATTACTTCTTGCAGTTCTACTTCATCTGGCAAGACATCAATGATTACAACATCCGTTGTAGTTCCACCACTTTCGTTTTTGTATGTTATTGTATATGTTATTGTTCCGTCTTTTGCTACCAAAGTCTTGTTTGCAGATTTATAAATGGTAATATTTGGAGGTGACCAGGTTATAAAGAAAGATGAAGTGGCGGTTTTTCCTGATGAAATGCCATAAGCTGTGATTGTTTTTGTTCCAAGAGATTGGACGGGAACTGTAAATGTAGCCTGAAATATACCCTTGCTATTAGTGATTGTGGAAGTAAGAGACAAGGCATTACCAAAATCAATCCTTATTGCCTCTATCCCTTGAAATACTCCGCCCTCTATGGTAATTATTCTTCCTGTTTCTCCACTTGATGGACTTGGTTTGATAGAAAGGCTTCCCATCATCCAGCCTGTATAATTTTCATTTTCTATATCATAAACAAGAAATTTGTATTCTCTAAATTCTGGGTTAAATAGCCATTCACCTCTTTCGGTATCAACCAAAGATATTTTCCAGTCTTTTCCTAAAGGAATCTCAGAAAATTCATAATAGCCACTTTCTGTTGAACGATGAAATTTGGATTCTCCATAAGGAACCTCCTGCAGGTGGATTAAAATCCCCCTAATCCCTTTCCCATCCGTTGTTCTAATATACCCTTTAATTTTTGGTTTTTTCTCTGGGACAATAACAAGGCTTGCTGTTGCTACATAATTTCCCCTTGCTGTAACTACTGTCCTTCCTAGGGGTTGGGAAGAAACAGTAAAGGTTGCCAAGAATTGACCAAAGCTATCTGTTCTTATCTGGGCAATTCCAATATGTGTCCCAAGGTCAATATTAACAACCTCATTTATACCAAAGTAGCTTCCAGATACACTTATACTTCCTCCACAATACATATAACGAGAGGAGAGAGAAATTAAGGTTTGTGGCCTTTTGATAAAGAAATCCGTTGTTGCTATTTTTCCAGAGGTAAGACCATATCCTGTGATTATCACTATCCCTTCTGATTGGGCATTTACAGAGAAATCGCAAAGAAATGCTCCATTACTACTTGTTAGTGCTGTTGTCATAGATAGCGTCTTTCCAAAGTCAATCCTAATAACTTCATTTGGAAAAAATCCATATCCATCTACCTCAATCTTTGTGCCAATTGTCCCCTCTTTTGGAATAACGGTAATTTTTATCTCATTGGTAGGAATAGGTTTAAATTGAAAAAGCTCGTTACCAAATAAGGAATAAATCTCAAGCTTACCATCAGAATCTCCATCTGTAATAACTAAATCTCCTCCCTTTTGTCCAATTACTGTCTTTATCCATTTTCCATCTTTATATTCATACTGATAAAGTCTGCCATCCAAACCCCATGACACATATAACTCAATTGTTCCATTATTATCACCATCACCTGCTTCAATATCCCATCTTCCACCATTCCCTATGACCTCCTTCTTCCATATCCCATTTTCATATTTTATCTGGTATAAATCCTCATCTTCATAAATTATATAAATCTCATCCCTCCCATCCCTATCTATATCGGCAATTTCCATATCAAATGGCCAAGTAGATATTTCCTTTTCTATGATTGCTATCTCCTTTCTTACCCACATTTCTCCATTAAACTTAAGCTGATAAACAGAATACAGGTTTCTCTTAAACTCCCATCCCCACCTTATTCCATATAGCTCAAGGATATTATCTCCGTCTACATCGCCTATTTCAAGAAATCTGTTTTCAAAGTATATTCCACTATCTACAATCCAGGTTTTTTCTCCTGTATTTTTCCTTACCCAGATTGTATTATACCCTTCTACCTTACAAAGGTTATCGTCCTTATCTGGTGTATAAAGCTCAACTAGCCCATCTGTATCACCATCCCCTCTTGTTGTGAGGAAAGCAGACCTGCCGCTTTTGAATTTGAATAGGGATGGGAGAAACTTAACTCTTACATATCTTTTCTCCCATGTAGGGATAGGGTGTTTTGAAAACATATTACATCCTTCAATATAAAACTCCGTTTCTCCATCATAATCCAAGTCTCCATATGTGACATCATCTGAACAGGGAAAGAACCAGGTCCTTGTTGATGCCCATTGTCCATCTTTATAACGGCATATCCAAGAGCTTCCATCACCCGGACCAAGGATATAAGCCTCCAAATTTTCATCTTTGTCAGAGTCAATAAAATAAAGCTCTCCTGAATTACTAAATGTTCCAATACTTTTTCTCTCCCAAATGCCTGGGGTTTCTGGATTTGGTTCAATAATACAGAAAGAGAGGGGAAGAGAGGCAGTGTCGCCATTTTGATTTATAAGGATAATGTTTCTAATCCCAGGCAATGCCCCTTTTAGATTGAATGTAGCAAGGAGCTTATTTTTTGTTATCTTCTCTATTTTTTCTGCAAAAATATCAGGAAGGCTATTCCTTGTAAGCTTAATCTGGAAAATAGAATTAAGATTGCCACCAAGGATAGAAAGGGTAAATGTCCCTATATTTGGTCCTGATTTTGGCTTTGCATCTGTAATTGTAATCCCTAAAAGAAAGAATGGGTATGTAGCTATTTTTCCTGAGGAAAGCCCCCGTGCTCTAATTACCTTTGTCCCCGAGGTTTGCTCTGGCAGGTTAAATGTACAAAGAAATGAACCTGTGCCATCTGTATTTGACTGGGTAATGCTTTGCCCTTCAAACTCAAGCAAAATAACCTCATTTTTGCCAAAGCACCTTCCCTTTATTTCAACAAGCCCTCCAATGACACCTATTCCCCTTGTGATAAGATAGGGTGAATCTAGTGGTCTAAATTGATAAATAATATCCCCCTTTCTTATTCCTCCATATATCTCGGTCTGACCATCATTATCTACATCTCCAAAGGAGATACTATTTATTCCCTCTTGTTCCCCACAGCCAATATGGGTTTCATAAGCCCCCTCCTTTTTATAATCACAAAAATCCGTTTTATTCCAGGACATACCATCATATTTAAACTGGAGGATATGGCCTGGTTCTCCAAAACTTTTTGATCCTAAAACTACTCCTCCATAAACCTCATGCTTTCCATCACAATCAGCGTCACAAATAATAAGCTCCATTATCCCTATATTTCTTATATAGTTTTCATTACACGAAACCATAGCAATATCTTTTCTTGCCCATCCTGCGTTTGTATATTTAAACTGATAGAGATGGCCCTCGTAGCGTGTAGAATATGTAGAAACTATCTTTTCAGCAGTTCCAAGATATACCTCAAGCCTTCCATCATAATCACAGTCGCCAATAGAAAGAGCATTCATCATAAATTCCTGCAAGCCTGATTTAAGGATTGAGCCAATACTATTTATTTTCCAACCATTGCTATAATAGACCTTATAGATATAGCCATCATTGCAGGCAACATAAAGCTCAAGCTTACCATCATTATCACAATCAGAAATAGCTAAATCCCTTATCCTTGAGGTAAATGAACCAATCTTCGTGGAGGTCCAGGATGAGGTTCCAAATTTTAACTGATAGAGAATACCATTAGATCCGTCTTTTGAAAAGTATATCTCAGAAAGACCATCATTATCGCAATCGCCAATTGCTAAGGATTTCTCTCCTGCCTCGTGAGAGTTCCTATAAATATTTGTTTTGCTCCACACCCCATTTTTATACTTAAACTGGTTAATGGAAATA
>DNCM01000189.1 GCA_003498085.1 bacterium | reverse complement strand
AAGAGCTTCTTAAGAATGCACTTTTAGGGCTTTTGAAAGATGAAGATTCGTGGGTACGTTCCACAGCCGCATCTTCCCTAGGCAGAGTAGCGAATATCGAAGTAGTAAGGGATGCACTCTTGGGGCTTTTGAAGGATGAAGATGAGTTTGTACGTAGTGCCGTTATAGATGCAATTGGCAGGATAGCCTATCAAAATGAAGTTTTTGAAAGGCTCTGCCACTGTTTAGATGATCCTTCACAATCAGTAAGAGATTCAGCTTTTAGGGCTATTGCAAGATTTGCCTACATCAAAGATAAGAAATATGTATAATAAAGTGATGCTACCTCTTCCCAGTAAATCGATGATTTATCAGGTTATATTAGAGAGGATGCGTGACAATTGTATAGTAATTACTTCTACTGAGAACCATCCATAAAATTTGCGATAGGACATCAGAAATGATTGCCTCATATCCAAGGTTCCTCAAGGAGGGTTTTACACCCCATTATCCAGTAGAGCTTGCTACAATGACCGAGCTGATAGTCTGTAAGGATGATTCTCGAAAGTATACGCATTTCTATTGTACTGGAGTATATGGTGGTATATCTACGGAGATTGGATATAAAGAATATTTGGAAGAAGAAATTTGTGATCCTTACGATACAACATTGATCAGGCTAAAAGCGGCAAGTCTCGACATTTTCAAAACATAAATAACCTAATATTTATTTAGTGGCTAATAAACAGACGATTGAGTCAAGGACGAACTTTTTTATTTTGACAGAAGAAAACCTTTGTTTGTAAAGTGCATCTTTCAAACTATCAATGCTTGGCATATAAAGCTTTAAGGATTCACCAAGATAGGAATATTCCTTTTTCTTCCCAAATATCCTTCCAATTCCTGGAATTATTCTAAAAAGATAGAGATTAAAAATGGGCTTTATGATAGGATGTGGAAAGCCTAAATCAAGAATAATAAGACATCCACCCTTCTTTAAAACCCTTGACGCCTCTTTTAAAAATCCTTGAATATCAACATGCCTTATAACAAAACCTAATGTTATTCCATCGAAAATCTCATCTTTAAATGGCAAGAAATGACAATCTCCCAAAATGCATCTTAAGTCTTTTTTCTTCCTCTTGGCTTCTTTTAGCATATCTTCCAAAAAGTCAAATCCAAAGATCCTTACTTTCTTTAAAACCCTTTGTGTTTGAATGCAAAAATCTCCAGTGCCACATCCTACATCAAGGATTAAACCATCCCTCCTAAACCCTGCCACTTTAACACTTAGTCTCCTCAAATGATTATGAAGCCCAAAGCTCATAATTAGATTCATCAAATCATAAACAGGCAAAATCTTAGAAAAAAGCCCCTTTATATCTTTCATCTTGGAATTATTTTAATATGAATTTTTTTCCAAAACATACTTTATCTCATCGTCTCTTGTTTTTATTACTCCATCTAGCTTAAGATGAAATAGATTTTTTAAGAGCTTTCTGTAAATAGGGCCTGGCTTAATTCCAAATGCCTTAAGATCATCCCCAGAAAGGTATATTTTCTCATCCTTTAATGATGTAAGAAATAAAAAAATCCTTTTTTTAACTAACTTGTTTTTTGTTTTTGACATCAAATAGATGAGGCCCTCAATGGAAATATCTTTTAATTTTTCATAGATTTCACTGTTTTTAAGATACTTTCTCCTTAAAAATGTAACTATCCCTTTCTTTTTCCTTATCTCTTTTAATTTCTTTTTGATATCTACCTTAAATTTTAAATGCGAAAGGAAATTTTCTAGTTCTTCACTGCTTAACTTATCTGTCAGAACCATAAGGTTGATGATTGATATATCAATCTCTTCTCCAAAGATAGATATTTGGAGGAATGCATCGTATGCATCCATAAAGCCTTTTTCATCCACAGAAAGCCTCGGGTATATTGTAGAGAGAACCCCAAGTTCTTTAAGGCGAACGAGTGCCCTTTGTGGCCTTTCGTCAGAAAGGATAAAGAAAAGCTCGTTCCTTATCCTCTCCCGACTTATATGCGACAAAGCATTCATATTTATCGATTCTTTTGCCATTTTTTCTGTTTCTGTATCCATACGAAACCCAAGTCTTGATTCAAACCTTATGGCCCTAAAAATCCTTGTTGGGTCGTCTATAAAACTTTTTGGATGGAGTATCCTTATTTTCCTTTCCTTTATATCATCCATTCCAGAAAAAATATCAACCAGCCTCCCTTTGTATTTTTTATTTATCAAAACAGCCAAAGTATTTATAGTAAAATCACGCCTTTTAAGGTCTTTCTTTAGCGAGGCAGCCTTTACATCCGGAAGTGCACCAGGACGCTTATAGGTTTCACTGCGGGATGTTGCGATATCTATCTGTGTTCCATCTTCTAAAGTAATATTTGCGGTTTTAAATCTATGGTGCAAAGCAATGTGGGACTTAGGAAAAAGAGAAGAAAACCTCTTTGCAAATTCAACCCCATCACCAACTATCAAGAGGTCAAGGCTTCTATGGATCTCTCCTATAATGATATCCCTAACAAATCCACCAATAACATAACAAAAGACATCCATACTATCTGCAACCATCCTCGCTTTTTCTATAAGATTCCTCATTACCTTCCCTGCCCTTGCATCTATTAAAAACCATAGATTCCTTTGTCCAGATTTTATCCTCGAAATAAGCTTTCTTTTGACAGTTAAAATCTCTACATTCTTTATTGTGCAGGAGCCTGCCTGTGGATGTCCCCCGCCTCCAAAATCAGAGAGGACTGAACCAACATCTATCTTTCCTCTTGACCTTGCAACGACATGGACACAATCGCCTTTTTTTATCAACAAAAATAGAACAGGAAAGTTCTCTATATCCATCATCTTATGGGCAATAACAGCAAACTCACCAGTGTAGCCGCTTGCATCTGTCTTAGCAAGGGCAATGTCGATATTGTTTATACGATAGATTTTAACTGATGAAAGAAGCTTTGCAAGGAGGAAAATTTCATCCTTTGTTGGTTCATGCTTTAGGTATGAAGTCACTCTTGAAAGATCCGCTTTATTTTTGAGAAGCCAAAGAACAGTTTTAACATCCTCTTCTTTTGTTGTTGGAAATGTAAGGAAGCCTGTATCCTCATAAATTCCGAGGCAAAATAGATTTGCCTCCTCAGGTAGTATCTTTATCCTCTTTTTTCTCAAAAGCTCAAGTAGTATTGTGATTGTTGCCCCGTACTCCTTTATTATTCCTTGCTTCTGGATGTCGTCTGGTTGATTTGGATGGTGGTCAAAGACCAAAACTGGGATATTTTTTACAACCTGACTAAACTTTCCAATACGTCCTAACTGTCTTGTATCGACAAGGATAAGTTTGTTTATATCACTAAGATTTATACTACGAGACTTTACGATTCCACAGGGATTTTCAGCAAGGAAGGTTTTTACTGCATTTTCTACGCCACCAGATAGGACCTTCTTTGCATTTGGAAAGAGCTTTCCTGCCGCAACCAAGGATGCAATGGCATCAAAGTCTGCATTTGTATGTGTTGTTATGACTTCCATTTAGTCTTATTTTATTTCTCAATCCCTTTCCCTATAGATAAGCCAATGCTCAATGATAGTCAAAATATTTTGAACAAGCCAGTATAAGACAAGTCCGGATGGAAATGTGAAGAATAACAATGTAAAGACTATTGGCATTATAAGCATTATTCTTTCACTAGTAGGGTCTTGTACCGGGGTCATCTTTTGTTGGATAAACATTGTAACTCCCATAAGTATTGGAAGTATAAAGAATGGATCCTTCAAAGAAAGGTCCTTTATCCAAAGGATAAATGCTGCACCCCTCAATTCAATTGCCTTACTTAGGGCACTATAAAGGGCAAAAAATATGGGCATCTGGAGTAAGATTGGGAGGCACCCACCAAATGGATTAACGCCTTTTTCTTTGTATAACTTCATCATCTCCTCTTGAAGGGTCTTATGATCACTTTTATGTTTTTCCCTTAACCTATCCATATGTGGTTTAAGCGCTGCCATCTTCTTCATCATCTTAAAATTTTTTCTTGTTAGAGGATGAAGTATTATCTTGATAAGAATAGTCAAAAGGATAATTGCAACCCCATAGTTTCCAACAATTTTTTCAAGGAAAACAAGGACATATAGGAGATATCTCGCGAGAAACCACATACCAGAAAGCTCATCAATTCCCTGTTCCTTAAGCAGCTTATAATCCCTTGGTCCTACATAGACATTTATATTGTTTTCTAAAACTTCCCTTGGGTGTAAGGAATACCGTGGAAAACCTGCCATAACTTTCATTTGTCCTTCTTTTTGTAAAGAGATTGCAGAAAATCTTTTCTCTGGAATAGAAACAAAAAGGAAGTACTTGTCCTGCTGAGCAATCCAGTCAATTATCTTATCTTTGATTAAAGCACTATTTTTCATTTTCTCTACTTTGGCAGATGAAAGGTATAGACAGGGAGGATCGTGAAGCTCTGGATCCATTCCTAAATTGGAATTTAGAGAGATGGAAATATTTGGAAGTGTAATTGTTTTGTTAGTGTTATTTATGAATGAAAGCTTTGTCTTAAAAGTATAGGATGAAGTCGAGAATAAATATTCCTTTATAATTGTAAAATCTCCTTTTTCGTATACAAACTTTCTTTTTTCCTTCTTGCAAAAAAATTTATCTGGAAAAACCTCATTTCCATCAAGAAATATTGAGAAACAGTCGTTCTCCTTCATAATTGGATAGGGGTTACCAATTCTATCATTAAATTTTTTAAGAAATAGGTTTTTGATAGTCCCGTTCTCTGAAATATTTAACGAAATAAGTTCTCCCTCAACTTTAAGGTCCCTTTCATCTATTGAAATAACTGGCGGTTTCTCTACTGGTTGTTCTTTCTTTTCTTCTTTTTGTACATCTTCTTTTTCTATTTGTACGGGCTGTTCTGGAGGTTCTCTTCGATAATAAAATAAGCTATGGATATAAAGGATAAGAAATGAGAGAACGATGAATAAAATGAGCTTTTTTTCCATTATACATAGACTGTCTTTATTTTAAATTCTTTCACATCGCCATCAGAAACAAATGCCCAGGAAAGGATGGTTATTTCATCGCCAACCTCTGCAAGTCTTGCTGATGGCCCATAAAGAACAACTTTTTTTGAACCTTCTTCTTCTGGGATTACATAAGTCTCAAAACGAATTCCGTTTGCCTTGTTAAGGACATAAATCTCCTCTCCCTCTACTATATCTGCCTCTTTTAAAATTTTTCCATCGATGCCAATGCTTCCTATATCATCGAGATTAAGACCTGTAATTTTAAGACCCTTTATTTTTGACCTGCACATTTTTCTTATCATTTATAACTCCTCCACTATTATATTGTTATTTGTATAAACACAAATTTCTGATGTTATCTTTAATGATTCCTCAACTATCTCCTTTGTACTTAAATTTGAATGCTTAATCAATGCCCTTGCAGAGGCCAGTGCATATGAACCACCTGAACCAATTCCGATGATGTCATCGTCTGGCTCAATGACCTCACCACTTCCCGAGATGAGGAGGAGATTGTCTTTGTCACAGACAGCAAGGAGGGCCTCAAGTCGTCTCAGATACTTATCTGTCCTCCATTCTTTTGCAAGTTCGACTGCAGCCCTTTGCAGATTTCCTTTATATTCTTTCAATTTTCCTTCAAACCTCTCGAACAATGTAAATGCATCTGCAACAGAGCCAGAAAAACCTGCAAGAACTTTCCCTTCATATAGCTTCCTTATTTTCTTTGCCTTATGTTTCACAATATATGTATCCATCGTAACCTGGCCATCACCACCGATTGCAGTCTTTCCATCTTTTCTTACAGCAAGTATTGTTGTCCCTTTCATCTAAGATGAAATTATACTATCTCTTTCTTTCTTGTGTAAAGTTAGTTTGAAACATACTACAATATTTTTTATAATAATCTTAAAAATGAAGGTATATATCAAAACATATGGGTGCCAGATGAACAAATATACATCTTCAATTGTTGAGTCAAAACTAGAAAAACTAGGCTATATTAAAACAAACGATGAAAAAGAGGCAGACCTTATCATTGTAAACACATGTAGTGTCAGAAGCCATGCAGAAAACAGGGCATTGGGGAGGCTAAAAACCCTATCAGGACTCAAAAAAAGAAATCCAGAACTTATGATCGGGATAATCGGATGTATGGCAAAGAGATTAGGGGATGAGCTTTTTTCTATTGTACCAAGCCTTGATTTTGTCATTGGTCCTAATGATATCGGAAATATAGATGAAATAATAAAAAAAGCAAAAGAAGAAAGGCAGATTGAGATATCGTCTACTTGTTTGCGATATGAGCCGCCAATTCAATCAGAAATATCAAGTTATATTCCTGTTTCCTTTGGTTGTAGTAATTTCTGTTCGTATTGTGTTGTTCCATTTCTCTGGGGTAGATTAAGAAGTAGGAAAAAAGATGATATAATTAAAGAAGTTGGGATGCTTCTTGAAAATGGGGTAGTCGAAATAACCCTTTTGGGTCAAGATATAACATCTTATGGAAAAGATTTAAACGATGGAGTCTTTCTTTCTGATATCCTTGAATCTTGTGCAAGATTGGGAGTTGGAAGGATAAGGTTTATAACATCCCATCCGAAGGGAATGGATGATAAAATAATTCAAGTAGTTTCTGAAAATAAAAATATCTGTCCACATTTTCATCTACCACTTCAATCTGGCTCAAATAGAATACTTTCATTGATGAGGAGGGATTATACGATAGAATATTATTACGAATTGGTGGAGAAAATAAGGAAAAAGGTTCCAGAATCCTCTATTACAACAGACCTTATAATTGGTTTTCCAACAGAAACAAAGGAAGAGTTTGAAGAGACACTTAAGGCAATGGAAGAGATAATGTTTGATGCGGCATTTTTATTTAAATATTCACAAAGGGAAGGAACATCCGCATCGTATATAAAAGAGGAACTAAAAGAACAAGATAAGATAGAAAGGCTTAATGAAGCAATAAGTCTTGCAAATAAGGTAAGCAGGATGAGAAATGAAATGCTTGTTGGAAAAACATTAGATATTCTTGTTGAGGGCAAAAATCCAAAGGACAACTCATCTCTTTTTGGAAAGACAGCAACAGATAAAACAGTGATATTTAAAGGAGAAGAAGAATTGGCAGGAAAGATTGTCCCTGTTTTTATTGAGGGTTTCTCAACATATACCCTAAAGGGAAGACTTTGCCCAGAAAGATAAAAAGTATATCCCTTATAATGTCTCTCTATTTCAATAGGCAGTTAATTATCCCTATCTGTTTCATAAAAAGATATAAAAACATTATCGGACCAAATGTGTAAGATTCTTTATAAGAAAGAACTTATGCTTGAAATAACAGTATAATCAGAGGACTTAAATAAAGGATACAGACTAATTTTTAGTGGAGCGTATATTATACTACCATTTGTGTATAGAGATTCATCTCCTCTCCTGGAAATATCTCCTCATTAATGGGATACGGAATTCTACATCTTCGTTACTAACTACGAGGTATTCCTTTTTTATAAGGTTACTTACGAGTTCGGGGTCAATCTTTTTCCCACGACTTAAGGTTGATATTGCTTCTCTTTCTTCATTACTGGTACAGGTTTCCCTAAGGAAGTTTTCAAAGTAATTCTGAGCTGTGATCATTGAGTTTTCAATAACCTCATTAAGGATGTGGCCCTCAACAGTATCTATTTGATATTTATTCACCAAATTTACTGCTTCATAACATAGAACCTGCAATAGATAAGGTTGGCATGCTGTCCATTTTATAATCTCATCCACAACAGTTTTCTCATAGTTTACAGGGAAGTTAGGAATTGGGTTAGTGATCAATGCCCAGGCATCCTCTGGCTTAAGATATTCTACCTTAAATGTCTTGGTGTTGATTAAGTAACTATACCAATTAACTCGCATCTCACTTATGTCTGAGACACCAGAAAATAATATAAATATCGAAGGATGGTGCTGGATAATATGCCGCATAGTGTCCAAAACATCTACGCTAAACCCCCCTTCTTTACTTGCTATCTTATCATCAATCTTCTCATATTCATCAAAGCAGAGTAATACCAACTTTTTTCCTCTGTTTAGATAATCCTCCAAGGTATCCAGCCATTGCCCAAAATAATGGTAAGGGAAATCTTTTTTAGTCTTTTTTAACCCGACTTTTAGATTCTTTTCTATTTCAAAGATAATTTGGTCAAAAAAAGGACCTATTCCAGAGAGGAAAATAGGATCTTGCATATCTAAAAATATAGGAAGGATATTAGAAGGCATTAAAGCTGGAAGGCTCTTTAAGATAGATGATTTACCAACTCGTCGTTGTCCCTCTAACAAAATTGAAGGCTTATGAATACTGCTCTTTATCTGTGTCTCTAATTCCCAAATCAATTCACCTCTGCCTACGAAGAGATTGGATTCCTTCCTTACAGTAGAAGTGGAGTATTGGACAGGCTCTAAGATATACGGGTTGTCAATAATCTTCTTTTCCTTTATTACTTGTTCAATATTTTCTTCTTCATCTCTGACTATCCCTTCCCATCTTTTGAATGTAGGACCAAAGAGTTTGGGTAAAGGTTGGGAAAGACCCATGGCTACATCTCGAAGTTTGCCAATAATCACTAGTATCTCTTTTAAGGCTAATCTCTGATAATAATGGCTGGTACTGGATAGATAGGTTTCAGTTACCTTTTTTATCTTCTCTAATGGTTCTCCTAATCGACCAATCTTTTTGGAAATAGCAGGTTGGAGTCTAATCATGTCAATATCAATATCCTTTAATGACTCAACTGCTTGAATTTTAGCAAATTGGTAGTTGATAAGATAGATATACGCCTTTATTCCTGCATACCTCTGCCTCGGTCGTTCTTCAAAGATGAATCGGATAACTTCTTTAGCTTCATGCAAATCCTCTTCTATCAACCTATTAAGGCAACCAATCAAACCAGGTAAAGGAAGATAGATTAATTCGTCAAAATAGAATGGAAATTTCTTAATTATCTCAGATGCCTTTGAATTGTAGGCACCCCTTAAGCTAAGATAAAGCGAGTTTAAAAAATATAGTGGGTATAAAAAAAGTCGAAAGAATGTGATGAGAAAAGAGATTGAACATCCAACTGAAGATTCAATACTACCTGTTGAGCCAGGTACCAAGCAAGATACCAAGACAAATACCAAGACAAGTACCAAGCAAAATACCAAGACAATTCCCGAGACATCTTTTAACGTACCTTTCACGCCAAATGCCAAGCCAAATAACAAACCAACTCCCAAGCCCAATAACGAGCTCAATAACAAGCTATTTCCCCCCCAGACAATTCTCATCAAACCACCTCCCCCAAAATCAAATTCCAAGCCCAATAACAAGCCAAATAACAAACCAACTATCGAGCTACATACCCAACTCTCTCCCAAGTTACTCTCCAAGTCACCTGCCAAGCAAACTACCAAGCCCAATAACAAGCCAACTAACAAGCCCATTACCAAGTCAACTACCAAGGTATATTCCAAGCAAACTCTCAAACAACCTTCCAAGCTAAATAACAAGCCAACTAACAAGCCCATTACCAAGCCCGTTGCTAAAGATTCTCTTATGAATCTTTTTGTTGAAAGCCAATCAATGAAGAATAGTATACATCCTAATAAACTAAAGAAAAAACACAGGAAAAAAACAGAGATAAATGCAACTATTGAAGAAGCAATAAATAATTTCCATATATTGGGTTGCTTTTGTTCTTCTATCTTAAGTTTTGTAGGAAAGAAAAACTTAAGTAGAGAACCTTCTGCGTCTTCATAATTAGTGATTACTGTTTGATTAAAGGCAAAAGGATATTTAGCAGGAAGCTCACAGAAAAATATTAAGGTATAAAAACTAAAAAAACAAAGAATAATTATGGGAATAAAATAAAGATAAAGCTGGATAAAGCTTAGGGTTCTTTCTTTTATAGAGAAACCGGATGTCTCTTTTCTAAGTTGGGTAGGTTGAAAAAAGGTAAGGAATATATACCGGAATACCTCTTTTGTTGTTAATGGAAAAAACTTTCTTATATTCATTTTTAACTAATATTCATCCTTTCTTAAGATTTCTTAAACAAAGCAAGAAGTTTTTCCCATGGAATTCTGAAAGGTACCAAAACCTTCACCCAACGATCAATTCTATCCATGATTCTTCCTATTCTTCTTATAGCAGGGCCTTTGGGGGGTCTTTTACGAAGAAACTCCTTCCTGATAGCCTTGCATTCCTTCTTATCAATCTTGATACCACGATTGAGACGGTTGACAATCAAATCACAAAGGATAATTATATCCAAAGGGAGATACCCCTGTCTGTTAATCTGGTCAAATTGGGAAAAAATTTGTTTTATCGCCTCAAACTGCTCTTTATTAGAGGTATGATGATATAATAGTTCCTCAGCTTCCAATCTTTTCAACCGAGGAATGCTTTTAGATGGAAGATCAAGTGGAGAGTCTTTGTAGGTTCTACTTTCTATATCATAATATTCTTCATCTCTAAGTGGTTTACGCGTAACTATAAGCAAACGTACTCCATCAACACGCGTTAATGCATTTAATGCATTAAAGAAATCACGGTTAAAGTCCTTAGACCTTTTTTTAGAAAACAACTCATCAAGATGGTCCAAAATCCAAATTACATTATTTGAAACTACTAATTGCTCAAATATGGAGCGTAATCCCAAAAGATTAAAATTAGGTTCTTTATCCACCAATATCAATAGTTCTTTCCGAATGCAAATGTCATAAAGTTCTTTTACCAATCCCTCTAAGTCTGTACATAGACCCATATCCTGATAAATGGCTATAAACCCTTCTGAAGGGTTTTGTTCGAGATATTTTAACATGCAACTTATCCCTACTCCACGCTCTATACCATATATATGCCATGAGGCGCTAGTGAGATTTCTTTTAATCTCTTGGAGCTCTTTTTTATGCAATTGTATCATTTTTTATCTCCTTGCAAATAAAAACCTCTGTAGTTTGAATTTTACCACAAGTAAGAATAAATGTCAAAGACCCGAGCGAGAACTCAGAATATACTCATTCTTTTTCCTCTTGCAAGATATTGCTTGAGGCTTCAGCAGTTATTGAGGATGATATTGAAAGTATCAATAAAAAAGTACAAAACCCATTTTTAATAATCATCATCTTTACCTAATATATTTTTTTAATTCTTTCAAATGCTGTTTGATAAATTCTCTATCAATTTCTCTATCAGTTTCATAATTATCAAGGTAAATTTCGTATATTTCTATTGCCTTGTGATAGTCTTTGAGAAAGTTTTCATAAACATATGCTATATCCAATAAAGCCAATCTTGCTTCTTCAGCCTCAGGAAAATTATTAATAATTTCACGAAATTGAACTAAGGCTTTCTCATAATTCTTCATCTTAATGTAAAGATACCCTAAACTTCTTCTGGCTGTAATTGCTTCATCTATTGCAGGGAATTTCTCTATTGTTTTTTTGTACTCCTTGAAAGCTTGCTGATAATCTTCAAGCATTTCATAACATTTTGCTATTTTATATTGAGCCTTTAAGGCAAACTTGCTTTTATGATATTTCTTTAATAATATTTCAAACTCCTTAATAGCTTCATAATAATCATTGTCGTTCAAGAAAATAGAATCACAATAGTGACACCCAAGTAAATGTTGAGCTTCATCTACAAATTTACTATTTGGATACTCCATTATTACTTTCTTAAACATACTCCGTGCATTCTCTTTATATAACTGTCCTCTCACATACTCTTCACCTCCAACACAGTCATTGTAATGAAGTATATTGTTTCCTTCTATATCACATATTTCACCCCAGCGAAGTAACGCTTCAGGATTTTCGGGATCTAATTTAAATGCTTTTTCAATTAATTCCATAGCATTTTCTTTCCCGTCCTGCATAAAAGCATATCCTACCTTTATAAGATAATCTACTTCACTTATCTTTTCTTCTTTTCTTTTTTCTTCAATTTCTACTAATTTATATTTTTCTAAGAATTCACATCTATATTTAACCTGTTTTATGAAATTATCGTCCTCTTGATATTTTTTTATAAGCTCTAAATAGAGTTTGGAGGCATCTAAAAATTGGTATAATTCTTCATAACATAATCCTATCTGAAAGAGTAAATATTTATCTTTCAAATACTCTGATCTTTTATCTTCAGGATACTTCTTTATTATCCTTTGGTATATGGTTATTGCCTTCTTATATTTTCCTTGAAATATAAATTTTTGAGCTTTATAATATTCTTTTTCCCATACTGGAATTTGCCTTATCGTTTTTTTTTGGAATCTTACTCTTTTTCTTAAGTAGATACTCATCATAAGCAGTTCCCTTCTGTTTTTCGTTACATCCTATGAATATTGTAAATACAGCCATTATCAATATAACTTTGCCACCTTTTAATTTCATAACCCAATCCTCCTTTTCTTGGGAAAAATTTTAACCTGTAAGACGAGGTTACGAACATTCATTCCTCTGGACCCCTTGGTCTATAAAATTTAATCATAAATAATCTATCTATATCAACTGCAGGAAATAATAAAATTTCTTTTTGTATGTAAAGATTATACTCAGATTTATAAGGTAAGATGAACCATTTTTCATCATTTTTTAAACAAATCCCTAAAAGACCTGTTTAAGCCTTTCTTTATACCCAATCCCCATACATTTCAATTCAACTTTAAAGTCTCTCCTAAGGGGGTCAACTTTCACCTGCCCATTTCCGAATTTTTTGAAATCATTATTAAGGCGATAGAAGACCTATTACTTAAATTTTTGGGAAATTA
>DNCM01000033.1 GCA_003498085.1 bacterium | reverse complement strand
AATTTACGAGATATACTATAAAACTGCCATTCCTAGAACTACCAGAACAATTACAGGTCTTTTAAACATCTTCAAATATAATATACTAAATCGAAATTAGTTTGCAACCGAAAATTTACCATAACTTACCTATCCCTCATTCTTTTTACCCTGCGCCAGAATATACCCTTCCTCCCTACCCTTCTATAATGCCCAGAGACAATTTTTCCATCTTTCTTTTTGTATTCTCCGACCCAATATTTTTTAGATGCCTTGATGTTTTCTTCAATCAGTTCTTGGTGCTGGTAGTATTCTTGCTTTTTATGGCAATCGTAACATAATGTGATGAGGTTTCTTAAGCTATGACTTCCACCAAAGGATATAGGTTTTATATGGTGAACACAAAGCTTTTTCTTACTTCCACAAAGTCTGCATTTGTTTTCGTCACGCAAGAAACACTTAGATTTTATTTCATCCCAATCTGGTGGATAACCTTCAAAATGTGCATTTTTATCACAATCTTCTAAAACAATCATAAGAAAAGAAGGTTTGGTTTTAGATAACGGAGGAATTAGTGGAGGGGGACAGAAATACTTGTTTGCTTTTTTAAAAATAATCCTTTGACCAATAAAGCCTATTAAAGCAAGAAAAGAGGCGATTAAAATAAAAAATGTTTTCTTAAAAAGCAGAAAAAAAAGCCCTATGATTATCAAGCATCCTATAAAATTCGGTATGTTTTCGGCGATATTTTGTAAAAAACAATACTTTTTCCATGTTTCTTTATATCTTTTCTCCCATTCTTTTTTTCTATCTTCATAATCTTGGCAGTCCATAAATTGATAACTCCTTTCTTTATCAAGATTATACCTGCAAGGAAAGCACAAAAGGTTTTTTGGTCCCCGTATACAAGGTTCATCCTGCAAATTTCTTCCACAAATATGGCATATTCTCTCCATCAAAAGCTAGACAAAACTACAGAAATATTTTAAAATATTATAAATTTTAACAAAAAGGGGGAAAAATGGCAAAGTATGTATATTTTTTTGGAGGTGGAAGGGCAGATGGAGGAAAAGACCAGAAAATGCTTCTGGGAGGAAAGGGTGCAGGCCTTGCTGAGATGACAAATATTGGAATTCCTGTTCCACCAGGATTTACCATTTCAACAGAGGTCTGTAGGTACTACTATAAAAATCAAGAATATCCAGAAGGATTGAATGACGAAGTTGAGACTGCAATTGAAAAACTTGAAGTTATAATGGGAAAGGAATTTGGAAGTACCGAAAACCCGCTTTTGGTTTCGGTTCGCTCAGGTGCTCCGATTTCTATGCCTGGGATGATGGATACCATTTTAAATCTTGGGCTAAACAATGAGACAATAAGGGGGCTTATAAAGGAGATGGGAGATGAAAGGGCACCATACGATGCATATAGAAGGTTTATTCAGATGTTTGGTAGTGTAGTTTTAAAGATTAAGTTTAAAAAATTTGAGGAAATCTTGCAAAAAAAGAAAGATAAAAATGGCGTCAGATATGACACCGAGCTTTCTGCAGATGATTTAAAAGAACTTATTAGAGAATATAAAAATCTTGTCCATAAAGAAAACAGGGAAATTCCAGAAGATCCAAGGGAACAACTTTGGATGGCAGTAAATGTAGTTTTTAACTCATGGAATAACAAGAGGGCAATTGAGTATAGAAGACTGCATAAAATTTCAGATGATCTTGGTACTGGAGTTAATGTTCAAGCAATGGTTTTTGGAAATGTGGGACCTTCATCTGGAACAGGTGTTGCATTCACAAGAAACCCATCTACTGGAGAACATAAGCTTTATGGCGAGTATCTCATCAATGCACAAGGAGAGGATGTTGTTGCTGGAATTAGGACGCCAACACCAATCTCTGAACTCCACTATCAAATGCCAGAGATCTATGACGAATTTTCAAAGATTGCAAAAAAACTTGAAGAACATTATAGAGATATACAGGATATAGAATTCACTATCGAAAATAAAAAATTGTACATACTTCAGACAAGAAGTGGAAAAAGAACACCAACTGCATCGGTAAAGGTTGCTTTTGATATGGTCCAAGAAGGCCTTATAACAAAAGATGAAGCGCTTATAAGTGTTGACCCAGAGAAAATAAAAGTACTACTCCATCCGCAGATCGATCCAAATATAAAGATAAAAGAGGATGCAAAAGGTCTTCCTGCCTCTCCCGGCGTTGCAGTTGGAAAGATCGTATTTACTCCAGATGATGCTGTAGAATTTGCAAATAAAGGAGAAAAGGTGATCTTAGTAAGAGATGAGACATCTCCAGATGACATCCATGGAATGGCAGTATCATCAGGGATTCTTACGGCCCGTGGTGGAATGACATCGCATGCCGCTGTTGTTGCAAGGGGAATGGGAAAGCCCTGTGTCTGCGGATGTGATGCAATAAAGCCTGATGAGGAGAAAAAAGAATTGCTCATTGGGGAAAAAAGACTTACAGAAAACGATACAATAACTATAGATGGAACAACAGGCAATGTGTATCTTGCTAGTGTTCCATTTATCACACCAAAAATAAGTAAAGAACTTGAATTACTCCTTTCTTGGGCAGATGAAAAAAGGTCATTAGGTGTCCGTGCAAATGCAGATGATCCAGAATCTGCTAAAAAAGCAAGAGAATTTGGTGCAGAAGGAATAGGATTATGCAGGACAGAACATATGTTCTTTGGGGAAAACCGTCTTCCAATCATGCAGGAGATGATAATGGCAGACGATGAAGATAAAAGGAAAGAGGCTCTGAATAAGCTCCTTCCATTCCAAAGGGACGATTTCATTGGAATATTTAAGGAGATGGATAATCTTCCTGTGACTATCAGACTTCTTGATCCACCATTGCATGAATTTCTTCCAAGAAAAGAGGATCTTTTGATTGAACTAACTAGATTGAAAACAGAGGGAAAGAACGAGAAAAGGCAGAATGAGATCGAAAGAATTCTTCATAAATTGACTATCCTTTCTGAGGCAAATCCAATGCTTGGACATAGGGGATGTAGGCTTGGCATAGTATTCCCTGAGATATCAGAAATGCAGACAAGGGCAATATTGGAAGCTGCTTGTATCCTGGCAAAAGAAGGAAGAAAACCAGTTCCAGAGATAATGGTCCCCCTTGTTGGTATTGCTCAGGAGTTTGATAATCAAAAGAAAATAATAGATGAAACAGCCAAGAAAGTTTTTTCAGAGCAAGGAATAAGGGTCGAATACAAAGTTGGGACAATGATTGAGGTTCCAAGGGCAAGTTTAACTGCTAATAAAATTGCAGAAAATGCAGAATTTTTCTCTTTTGGAACAAATGATCTTACACAAACTGCATTTGGGTTCTCAAGAGATGATGCAGAGAGAAAGTTCATTCCAAAGTATTTGGCTGATAGACTTTTAAAAGAAAATCCATTTGAAGTTCTAGACCAAGAAGGTGTTGGTGAGCTTGTAAGAATGGGTGTTGAGAGAGGAAGGAAGACAAGACCAGACCTTAAAATTGGGATCTGTGGAGAACATGGTGGAGAGCCATCATCCATTAAGTTTTGTCATGATGCTGGATTGGACTATGTCTCTTGTTCACCGTATAGGGTTCCAATCGCCCGTCTTGCGTCTGCCCAGGCTGTAATAAAAATAAAAAAGGAAACTGCTGAATAAGGTGTAGCACTTTAGTCATTATGAATTCTATATGTGAATGGCTTTTTTGCTTATTTATTATTATTCTTCCCTTCTATTATGACCTTTCTTTAGCAAGCAAGACCGACCTTTCAAAGCTTTTACTTGTAAATATTTTCGTTGTTATTTCTCTTTTTCTCTGGATATTTACCAAATCAAAAAAAATAAGTATTGGGAAAATTGGTATCATTCTCTTTGTATTCCTCATTATAACAGGCATTTCAACAATTTTTTCTTACCATAGACAGATAAGTCTTGTTGGAACATATATGCGCTATCAAGGGCTTATGACAGAGGTTTTTTATTTTGTTCTATATCTTATTGTTTTAAATCTCATTAGACAAGAAAGATATACTCTTTTGATAAATTCTGCCATCATCGGAGGTATCGGATCAAGTGTTTATGGAATTCTTCAAGCATACGGTAAAGACCCGATTGGCTGGGAAGTATTTTCTGATAGAGTTTCTGCCTCCTTTGGAAATCCTGTTTTTTTAGCCGCATATCTTGCCATGCTCTGTCCACTATCATTTGCTATGTTTTTGAAAGATATGAAGAAAACAAAGTGGATCTATGCAGGTGCATTTATCCTTATATTTACTGGACTTCTTTTTACAAGAACAAGGGCGGGTATTGTTGCATTTATGGGGGGTATGACGATGCTTTTCCTTTTTGCTGGGGCACTAAAAACCCTAAAAGACAAGAATGTACACTACCTCCTTCTCTGTACCCTTGGTATTTTTATACTCTCTAATTTTTACAGCAAAACTGCGATCATGCAGAGATTTACTGCAGAAATTCTACATAAACCAAAGGAAACTGCATCACTTGAAGAGAGGTTTGTGGCTCCTCCTGTTGGTGGCTCAGGTGGTCTCCGTCTTTTGATGTGGAAGGGTGGAATGGATATCGTAAAAGATCATCCATTATTTGGTATAGGTCCTGAGGTTCTTCAGTTTTTATGGCCGAGGTATGCACCACTTGGTTACATGTCAAAAACAGGACAGGTAACTGGTGTCGACAGGGTTCACAATGAAGTAGTAGATGTTGCTATAACAAGAGGAATTATAGGGTTTATTGCCTATATTTTCTTGATATGTTTTTTGTTCTTAAGTGTAATAAGATTTAAAAGAAAAGAAAAGATAGTCTTTATTGGACTTTTTTGTGCGGCGTTAGCTTATCTTATCCAGAACCAATTTAGCTTTGCAGAGCTTGTTATTACAGGTTATTTTTATATCTTCCTTGGTATAATGGATGGTATTAAAAAAGAACAGTTTTTACTTCCTATGAAAAAATGGTTTTTTGTCCCAATTTTTTTGATCATTGCCTTTTTCTCTTATCGTGTAGTCTTTCTTTATTCTGCGGACCGTGCATATTATCAAGGAGATTACAAGAAAGCGATCAAGCTTAATCCTTATGAAAGAACATACTATGGAGCTCTGGCTGGTTTTTATATCGACAGGGGAAATTACGAAGAAGCGATAGAGGTCTTAAAAGATGCAAACAAAAATATACCCGATGAATGTAATTTTTACAATATTATCGGCGTTGCCTATCAAAGGGAAGAGGCAAAATATGGAGTAAATAGGACAGAGGATGTAATTTCTGCATACAAAAAGGCAATAGAGCTTAATCCGTACTTCGTTGATGCAAGGATAAACCTTGCAAATTACTATATAACAAAAGGGATGTTTCAGGATGCGGCGAATGAATTCAAAGAGGCATTGAAGATTCAACCTTGGCAAGAAGGATGGATCGATAGTTTAAAAAGTATTCATCTTACAATGAAAAGCAAAACCGCAATTCAAGACTTTGAAGAAATCTCAAGACTAAATCCAGACTCCTATGAGATCCATAAAACCCTTAGCCAGCTTTATTATGAAAGTGGTGATATAGATAACTTTATAAGAAAATGCAAAGATGCAATTAAGGCAAACCCAAAAGATATTTTAATGAGAAGAAACCTCGCCGCTATCTACTATCAGATGAAAGACTATGAAAATGCAAAAAAAGAACTTGATTTACTCCTCTTGATTTCTCCAAATGACCCAGAGGCAAACAAGCTCCTCTTTTTATTGAAGGAGGAAGGTAGGTACTAGAATAAAATGATCTGCTTAATCCTTGACTCTTCAGAAAATAATTGTTATGCTTTTCATAAGAAAGGTTTTTATGAAAAAGGGGGTGTGATCTATGAGCATCTATAATCTAATCAGTTTTTTGGGTATTTTCTGTTTGATGTTTGTTGCCTGGATTTTTTCTAAGAATAGGCGTAATATCAACTGGCGTGTAGTATTCTGGACAGTCGCTCTACAGTTGTCGTTTGCCTTGTTTATTTTTTATATCCCTGTAGGGTTATTCTTATTTAACTGGATAAATAGTGCTGTAGTCAAGATCCTATCATTTGCTAATGAAGGGATATATTTTGTCTTTGGCCCCTTAGCCATTCCACCAGGTGTTACAGGTCCTGCTGGTGAGAAATCTATAGGGTTTATCCTTGCATTTCAGGCACTTCCATCGCTTATATTTTTCTCAAGCCTGATGGCACTTTTGTACTATGTGGGCATATTACAAAAGATTGTAAAGGCTTTTGCATATGTTTTTACTCATCTAATGCGGATAAGCGGAGCAGAATCGTTATGCACTTCAAGTAATATAGTAGTAGGTATTGAGTCTACCCTTACTATTCGCCCCTATATTGGAGAAATGACACATTCAGAATTATGTACAATACTAACCGCAGGAATGGCTACAATCGCCTCAACGATTATGGCAATCTATGTAGGATTTTTATACCATGAATTTCCTGCCATTGCTGGGCATTTAGTCTCGGCTTCTATATTGAGTGCTCCAGCAGCAATTGTGATGTCAAAATTACTCTATCCAGAAGACCAACATCCCATAACTTTGGGTAAGGAGGCAGATGTCCATTATGAAAAGGCATCTAGCTGGGTAGAGACGATAATTAAAGGGTCCCAAGAAGGAGTAAAGATGCTTGTAGGAATTGTAGCTTTGCTTTTGGCACTCTTGGGATTATTAGCCATGGTCAATTGGGCAATTGCAGGCCTAGGGCAAAAGATAGGTTTGCTTCTGAATGTTTCTTTAGATCTTTCGCTTCAAAAAATCCTTTCCTTCATATACTATCCCTTTAGCTTTTTAATGGGTGTTCCCTGGCAAGATATCCCTAAAGTCTCTATTTTACTAGGAGAAAGAACAATAGTTACAGAGCTTGTATCCTATCAGCACTTAGCTCAGTATATCAGGGATGGTCAGATAGTCGATCCCCGCTCCGTTGTGGTGGTTAGCTATGCCCTTTGCGGATTCAGCCACATCGCCTCCTTAGCTATATTTGTAGGTGGTATTTCTGCTTTAGCTCCTAATCGTGCAAAAGACCTATCTGCTTTAGGATTTAGGGCTTTATTTGCTGCTACTTTGGCTTGCCTTATGACGGGTGCAGTTGCTGGTATATTTACAACAGCGGGCCAGGTTACAATTCTTAATTCGTTACCACATTAAGTTAATGGCCTCCTACCCATCTAAGTTAGACAAAAGAAATTGCATACTTGATTATGAGAAGTGTGAGTTTTAAAACATTTGGGTGCAGGTTAAATCAATACGACACCGAGTGGCTAAGAGAAGAATTTGAACATGCTGGATTCAAAGCAGTATCCATAAAAGATAATCCCGATATCTGCGTAATTAATACCTGTGCTGTGACAGATAGGGCTTGTCATGAAGCAAGGAAAGGTATAAGGACTGAAGTAAATAGATTGCCTAAGCCGTTCGTCATAGTCACTGGATGCTATGCCAGGATTGGAATCAACGAGATATCACAGATAAAAGGAGTAAATATTGTTGAGCCCGATCCAAATAAAATAGCGGTCGATTTTCTTAAAACCCCTTTACTTCCGGGGATTAAAAGTTTTGGTGGCCGTTCAAAAGCATTTGTGAAGATCCAAGAGGGATGCGACCAATTCTGTAGTTATTGTGTAGTTCCATATGTAAGGGGAAAACCAAGGGATAGGTCTATAGAAGAGGTAATCAGAGAAGTTAATGATTTAGTCAACAATGGGTGCGAGGAAATCGTCCTTACCGGAACAAATATTGGAAAGTGCCAAAATTTGCTTGATATCGTCAAAGAAATCGATAAGGTTGAAGGAGTAAGAAGGATCGGGGTTGGCTCGATTGAACCTATATGCATCTTAGATGAATTGCTAGATTTCATCCAAGGTTCACAAAAATTCTCAAGATATTTCCATATACCATTACAAAGTGGAGATAATAGAATTTTGAATCTAATGAAACGTTGGTATACAAGTGAGGAATATGCCGAATTGCTCTATGCGATCAAAGAAAGGATGCCAGATTGTGCGATAGGTGCAGATGTAATAGTTGGATTCCCCGGTGAGGCCGAATATGAGTTTTTGAATACTTATAATTTGATTGCAAATTCGCCTATCTCTCGTTTGCATATATTCAGATATTCAAAAAGGCCTGGTACCCATGCAATAAATTTACCTGATGAACCGCCCGATATGGTAAAGAAGGAAAGAAGCATGATTTTGCATAAACTCAGTGAAAATAAGTGGGCAAATTTTAGAAGAGAATTCATAGGTAAAACACTTGAATGTAGTGTTGAACCAACCAAAGATGATGGATGGTTAATTGGCGTAACTAAAAACTATATAAAAGTGCTATTTAAACCCCCTGCCTCACTACCTGGAAATTTCATCAACTTAAAAATAAAAAAAGTTGAAGGTCCTATGACTTATGGAGAGGTAAGTTGAATAGATAAGGCTGTTAACGATTTTGATAAAGAAGAAAATTAAATAGGTTGAACAAAATTTTAAAAAGGCGTATAATTTATTTTAAAAGTGATGGAATGGACATATGTTACGGCTAGGATAAAGAAAGCCATAGATTCTAAAATGTCATCTTATAGGAGAATTAATTGAGTTTGGAACTAATAAAAGAAGAAATTCCTCTTACAAGGGCTAATAGACTTATAAATAGCGGCTCAGTGATATTGGTGACCTCTATTTCAAAAGAAGAAAGACCAAATATAATCACCCTTGCTTGGCAGATGCCTGTAAGCCATAACCCTCCACTATCTGCAATAAGCATAGCCAAAAGTCATTTTTCTTGCCAGCTGATAGAGACTACAAAAGAATTCGTCATAAATGTCCCCAATGTTTTTCTTCTAAAACAAGTAAAATTTTGCGGAAGTGTATCTGGAAAAAACATAGACAAATTTAAAGAAAGCAGCCTTACTCCTATCCCTGCCAAAGTAGTCAAGCCACCATTGATCAAGGAATGTATCGGCCATTTGGAATGTAAAGTAGTGGACATATATCCTGCAGGTGACCATACCATCTTCATAGGCAATGTTGTTGTTGCTTCTGCAAACAAAGGTCTCTTTGATGGTGCATGTTGGGATTTAAATAAAGAAGAAACAAGCCTAATCTATCATTTTGGAGGAACACTATTTGCTACTATAGGCAAGGTATTAGACCAACAATAGTCTAAGTGTAACTAATAATCTTAAGATGAATAGATTAAAGAGGGATTTTTTTAATCACCATCCAAAAGATGCCGCTCCAAAATTCTTAGGAAAATATCTGATCATAAATTCTGGAAATGGCAATATAATAGCTAAGATCGTAGAGACAGAGGCATATGGAGGAAAGGAAGATCTAGGTTGCCATGTAGGAAGGTTTGGCTATACGAATAGAACCAAACTTTTGTTTGGAAAGGTAGGCTGTGCTTATATTTACCCTGTATATATAAATACTTATTGTCTAAATGTGGTCTGCCACCTAGAAAAAGATGCGGGTGGGATCCTAATCAGGGCATTAGAACCCCTTTCAGGAATAGATATTATCTTAAAGAACATAGGAAAATCAGTAGATGAATTCGATATAAAGAAATTACTGAATGGTCCAGGAAAGCTATGTAAGGCATTAAAGATTGATAAATTACTCAATGGAGAGGATATGGTAGAAGGAGAAAAGATCTATTTCACGGAAGGTGAAAAAATAGAAGAAAAGGATATTTTAAGGACTCCGAGGATAAATATACCCTATGCAGGTGAATGTAAAGAATGGCCCTTAAGGTTTGTAATAAAAAGTTCTTGTTTTTTATCTAGATAAAGATGTCAAAAATAAAAGGGCCTGTTTAGTTGATGCAGCCAATCCCTAAAGATCCCGAAAGGGTTACGAAAGAAGAGATGCGTAAAGCATGAAGAAAATAGCATTGTTCTGGGAAAAAGAGGATGAAGCAGAGTAGTATGCCTTACATGCGAAAAAAGATGCGGGATTCTTCCTGGAAAAACAGGTTTTTGCAAGACAAGAGAAAACATCGATGGAAAGCTCTATACCATAATCTATGGAGAGATATCATCAATCAGTGCCAATCCTATAGAGAAAAAACCATTCTTCCATTTCTATCCCGGAACAAAGGCTTTAACTGTTAGCAGTTGGTCTTGCAATTTTAATTGCCCTTGGTGTCAGAACTATGATATCAGTAAATATCCACAGAATATTGGAAAGGGTGAATATTTAAGCCCAGAAAGGTTCATTGAACTTATGGTGATCTATAATTGTCAAGGGACAAGTATTTCATTTATATTTATATGTACTCGGAAGGTACATC
>DNCM01000085.1 GCA_003498085.1 bacterium | reverse complement strand
CCAATGGATATCATTCAGAGAGTATCTTTCTTTTTATTTCGGCTGGAGATTCTTCGATTATGACAACATCAACCCTTCTATTTTCTGGAGAATAAATATCTTTGCTAATCGGTTTTGAATAGCCAAATCCAACGATAGCAAACCTTTTTTGATAAGCATCAAATTCATCAGGAGAAAGTCTCTTTTTTGCACATCTAAATAGATACTCTCGAACACTATTTGCCCTTTCAATCGAAAGATGCCAGTTTGAAGAAAAATTTCTTAAGACAGGTTTTGCATCGGTATGACCTTCGATCCTTATTAAATTTGGAATTTTTTCTATAAATTTCCCTATTTTATCAAGCCCTGATAAGTATTTTGGTGAAAGCTCACTACTTCCTTCGTCAAACAGAATTTCTGGAATCCTAAAGATCATTCCACTCCTTGTTTGGAGTAACTGAACTTTTTCCATTGTCCTTTCTTCCTTGTATCCTTTTGCAACTTGTTGTTTATAATGTTTCTCTGCCTCTGGAAACTCAATCTGGGCACCAGATTTGTCTGGAAATGGACTTCCTGCTGGCCCTGGCATCGTTCCCTCTTCCCTTGTTCCAGCAAAAAGAGAAAATACCCTTGCAAATGCAATTCTCATGGCATTGTATTTTGACTCATGCAGGGCAGAGGTAGAGACAAGGATGATAAAGACACCCAAAAGAAGGGTGATCATATCCGCATAGGTGATAAGCCACCTTAAACCACCTGCAGTCTCACACTTATGTTCTTCTTCTTTTTTCTTTCTTGCCATCTTTCTATTATAAGTATACTTTTTTTACCATGTTTTGTAAATAGATTTTTGATTTTTTAAAACTTACCTTCCACAGCAATACTTGTATTTCTTGCCACTTCCGCAGGGGCAGGGTTGATTTCTTCCTATTTTTTTGGAGAGCTTAACAGGAATCTCTCTTACCCTTTGCGTCTCTTTTGGCCTTTCTAATTCTACTTTAAATACCCAAGAAACTATTCCTTCTTTTATATGCCATACAAGCTCCTCGAACATACGGGATGCCTCAATTTTATATTCAACCAAAGGATCTTTATGTCCATATGCCCGCAGGTGTATGCTCTCCCTTAATGAATCTAAGCTATAAAGATGGTCTTTCCATAGACTATCAAGGCAAGATAGCATGATCACCTTCTGCAGATTCTTCATATTTTCTTTTCCTATTCTTTGCTTTTTTTCTTCGTATGCCTCTTCAATCTCTTTTTCTAGTTCTTCCTTTTCTGTTGCCAAATGATTTATGCCAAATATCTGAGAAATCCTTTTTCTAAATCCATCGATATCCCAGTCGTCCCTGGGTTTATCACTTGGAAGATATAAAGAAATGAGTAGCTCAAGGATTTCACTACACATCTCCTTGAAATGTTCCTCAAGATTTTCCTCCTTCATAATCATATCACGCTCATTGTAAACGAGAGTTCTTTGCTGATTCATAACATCGTCAAACTCAAGTAACCTTTTTCTTATGTCGAAGTTATAAATCTCTACCCTTTTTTGTGCATTCTCTATAGACTTTGTAATCCATGAATGCTCAATAACCTCATCATCTCTTAATCCAAGCTTTGTCATTACCCCTGCTATCTTCTCTGAACCGAACAACCTCATCAAATCATCCTCAAGTGAGATGTAAAACCTTGATGAACCAGGATCTCCTTGCCTTCCACTCCTTCCTCTAAGCTGATTGTCAATCCTTCTTGCCTCATGTCGCTCTGTTCCGATTATATGGAGACCATCAAGACTAACAACTTCGTTGTGTTCCTTCTCATCCGGTGGATTTCCTCCCAATATTATATCTGTTCCCCTTCCTGCCATATTCGTTGCAATGGTAATCATACCTTTCCTTCCTGCCTGAGCAACAATACAAGCCTCCATTTCATGATATTTTGCATTAAGGACTTGGTGTGGAATACCTTTTGATTTTAGCATTCTGCTTAACCTTTCCGATTTCTCGACAGATATTGTTCCGACAAGTATTGGCTGTCCCTTTTTGTGAAGCTTTTCTATTTCATCGACTATAGCTTCAAACTTTGCCTTTTCTGTTTTATAAATGACATCAGAACAATCTTTTCTTATCATCGGCTTGTTTGGAGGAATGACAACGACATCAAGACCGTACACATTGTAAAATTCATCGGCAGATGTCTTTGCTGTTCCTGTCATTCCAGCAAGCTTCTCATACATCCTAAAGTAATTTTGCAAGGTGATCGTTGCAAGGGTTTGATTTTCGGCTTTTACCTTTACCCCTTCTTTTGCCTCCAATGCCTGATGAAGTCCTTCAGAAAATCTCCTTCCTGGCATAAGTCTTCCTGTGAACTCATCGATTATTATAACCTCACCATCCTTTACCATATAATCAACATCCCTCTTAAACAATGTGTGTGCCTTTAAGGCTTGGTTTATATGATGGATAATCTCGATATTCCTTGGATCATAAAGATTATCTACCCTCAAAAGCCCTTCTGCCCTCCTTACACCATCCTCTGTAAGAAAAGCTGTATGCATTTTCTCATCGACTTGATAGTCTAAATTTCTCTTTAAATATGGAACTGTCTGGTTTATTTTGTAGTATTTATCGACAGATTCTTCGGAAGGACCAGAAATTATCAAAGGCGTCCTTGCCTCATCTATTAAAATTGAATCAACTTCATCAACGATGGCATAGAAATGGCCCCTTTGGACCTTAAGTGACATATCTGGAACCATATTATCTCTCAAATAATCAAATCCAAACTCATTGTTTGTTCCATATGTTATATCGCAGTTATAGACAATTTTTTTTTGCTCGTTATTCATATCATGCTGAAGAAACCCAACAGACAAACCAAGGTATTCATAAATAGGTCCCATCCATTGGGCATCCCTCTTTGCCAGATAATCATTCACGGTAACAAGATGGCAGCCCTTTTCAAGAAGGGCATTTAGATAAAGTGGCATCGTTGCAACAAGGGTTTTCCCCTCTCCTGTTTTCATCTCAGTAATTTTTCCTTCATACAAGACAACTCCGCCCATAATCTGGACATCGAATGGCCTTAACCCTATTGTCCTTTTTGATGCCTCCCTGACCAATGCAAATGCCTCGGGAAGGATTTCGTCAATACTTTCTCCCTTTGCTATTCTTTCTTTGAATTCTTGTGTTTTTTCTTTAAATTTACCTTCAGGCCATGCTGAGATTTCATCTTCGTAAGAATTTACTTTATTAACAATAGGGATAAGTCTTTTTATATCCCTTTCTTCTTTTGTTCCAAAGATTTTCGCAAGGAGAATTCCTATCATAAGTTATGATAATAACAATGTTTCTCAAAAAAGGCAAGGATTAAATAAAATTTTACGGGAAAGGCAGGTATAACCTGACCTATAAAATTTGACCGTAAATAATCTATCTATTTTGATAATCTCCCAAGAGACTTTTGTTCCTTTATAGAAATAAGAATCTGATGAAGTTAAAGAAGTCTTGATAGAATTGGATTTTGTTAAAGAAATCTTCTTTTCCAAAAAAGTCCTCATGACTACTTTCAATAACTAGCACTTGCATTCTTTATACCTAAAAGGTTTTAAACAAATTCCTAAAAGACTTGTTTAAGCCTTTCTTTATATCCAATCCCCATACATCTCAATTCAACTTTAAAACCCTTAACTAAAGGAGGTCAACTTTTACCTGTCCATTTCCGTTTTCGTTGGTTTATTTTATAATTCCAATCTTTCCTATTTTCTTTCCTCCGCCTCCACCTGTTACTGTGTAAATGTAGAC
>DNCM01000195.1 GCA_003498085.1 bacterium | reverse complement strand
TTAAGGTAGCGGAAAATGGGAAATTTGAAAAATTAAAGACTTAAAAGAATTATTATCCCTATCAGTATTATCAAACTAGCGAAGATAAGTTTCGTATGGTAAACATAGCAGGTACGAGTGACATTATCGATGGTAAGATCCTTTAATTCAACATAAGGCACTGGGTTTCGCCGATACCAACCAGTAATCGTTGCCTCTTTATCTTGAAGTTCTGCACCACTCAATAACCCAAACAGAAATTCCCAAATCCCAAGCGGCTGGCGATAATCAAGAAAGATTATACCTGTGTCGTCTTGCATCACAAAATCTTCTGACCAGATAAGCCCAGGAATACCTCTACCAATTATCCTGCCTTTAAGGGTACAAGGTACAGGTCTTACTGCAGATACTTTGACCTTTTTTAGTAGGCTAGCAATATTCATAAGTGGGAAATAATCTGAATTTCTATAAGAAAATAGTGTCTTAATTAACTCTGCTATACCTAAAAAAATAACTATACAACCCAATTTTACTGTTGTAGAGCTAGGTAAAGTAATAACTATTCCTATAAGTATGGCCAAAAGAGGTAATAAGATGATTGATAAATCTGTAAAAAATTCATCCCAGTATGACTTGGGTTTTTTGAGATTAAATATAATAAAAGGTTCTTGTCCCAAGAAGGCACTTTGTTCACTTAAATAATGCAGCCGCTTGGCAACTAATGGATGGGTAGAAAGAATTTCGTAATATTTAGCCCAAGGATTCCATAAATCCCATTTCATTGCGCCTTGTAGGTTTTCTTTAGCTATCTCACCACTCATCTTAGCTCTAGGCGATGAATAGCTGGTAATAGCTAATGTATGTGCACATTTAGCATCGAATATGCCTAAGGCACCGATTGCTTCTAAACTATGTGTACGTTTGGGTTTTTCATCCTTTACCTTCTGTTGACCTGCTAACCCATAAGCAATCTTCACTAATGCTTGGGCCAGGACATTTGGATTTTTAGTTACCTCACCCGAAAATCTGTCTGCATAATATTCTCTGGTTCGAGATAGCCATAAGACTATGTATTGGCTTATGATATATAGGATATACGAACCAATAGTAATCGCATACTGTGGCCCTCTTATTCGTATCCTGATAAGTGTCCGATAGATGTAATACAATATGAATGGAACTATATAGGCAATGGTCATGACTAACATATCCCAATGCTTAGCATGACCTATCTCATGGGCAATGACAGCACAAACTTCATCTTGCTCCAATAGGTCAATTAATCCTTGTGAGATGACAATTCGAGCATTATTGGGATGATGTCCATAAGTAAAGGCTTGTGGTGCTCCATCAAATAATAGGCCAACTCGTGGATACTTCATTTTTTGAGAGTGGCAGGTTTTTCTTATAAAATTATTTATGTATGCAGGCAATCGAGGATTCCAGGTCATTTTATAAAAAACCATCAGTGATAAATCCATCATCCAGGGGCCAAGTATAAATTGTAGACAGGCAATTCCAATAGCTATCAGTATTGCCACACTAACCGTAAAGAGTCCAAAATTTACACAGGTAATCAAGACAAGAACAAGTAAGGCATATAAAATAAAGAGAACACTGCAGCTACGAATGAATAGATTAGGTAGCGGTGTCAAGCCTTTAACAATAGTCTCAATCTTTGCCTTTTTCTTCTCGTCTACTCTTATTTCTTTCTTAAATTTAAATACCTCTTCTGGTTCCGTAGATATCTTAGCCTGATAATCAATTGTTAGTCTTAACTCTTTTATTTGAGACTTCTGCAAATGCTCTAATTCACCTCCATCCAACCATAATCCATCCGTATCTTCGCAATAGTCAAAATGAAGCTTTCCATCAAATAAGGCAATCTCAGACATTGGTCTTTGTGTTTTTGGACTGAGTTTTTCTGTGGGCTTGCTTTCTTTTATCGCCTCTCCAAGACTACGCGCAAC
The DNA here is from genome assembly GCA_003498085.1 of bacterium. Lineage (GTDB taxonomy): Bacteria > UBA9089 > UBA9088 > UBA9088 > UBA9088 > UBA9088. The sequence goes on along the minus strand of DNCM01000195.1, from coordinate 10,765 downwards.
TACATTTACCTTCCTTGCAAAAAAGAATATCTCTCCTCTATCGAGCCATATACCTTTACATCTGCTACAGGTATCAATTTCTACTCCCTGTTCGGTCATGGATGGAGTAAGTACTACATCTTTACAATTTGGACAGTTCATCTCTTTATTATGAAAAATTATAAAATATTTAGGCTTTATTTCCTAAAGAATTTTTTCTTTTAGTCGAAAATAGCAAAGTACAAACCTCATTTTATAACCAGATAATATTTGAATCGTAAGTTTAAACTTTACTTTATTGAAAAGGATGTTTATTTGGAAGAAAGAATTATTTATAAGAGAAGGATCATCCTCACATAAAAGAGGTTGAATTTGGGCGGTTAATTAAAATACAATGTATTTAAAACTAACTAAGAGTAGTCACTATGCCTAAGAAAAGTGCTGGACTTTTGATATTCCGTGAGGTTTTGGGTCATCTCGAGGTGTTGCTTGTTCATCCTGGGGGACCATTTTGGACTAAGAAGGATGAAGGAGCGTGGTCTATTCCCAAAGGAGAATTCCAGGATGGCGAAGATTTACTATCAACTGCAAAGCGGGAATTCGAAGAGGAAACTGGTCTTATTCCAAATGGTGAGCTAATTCCTTTGGAACCAGTCCGCCAGCCTAGTGGAAAACTTGTCTATGCCTGGGCTATGAGGTGTGATTTGGACCTTGCTGGATTCAAAAGCAACACCTTCTCTATGGAATGGCCTCCGAAATCTGGACAGTACAAAGAATTCCCTGAAGTAGATCAAGCAGCTTGGTTTACGATTGATGTAGCCAATCGCAAGATCTTAAAAGGTCAGATTCCTTTTCTTAACCAGCTTCAACAAAAGCTTAAAGATACCTATCAAATATCCAAAAATTCTGCCCAATAAAAAGATATGAAGGATGAGCAGAGATTAAGATAGGCAAAATTTATTCTTGTTTTTCCTGTGTGTAATTTATTGCCCTTATTGGATAGGGAATCACTATACCCTCTTTAGCATAGCGCTCATGAAGTCTTTTGACGAATTCATGTTTGATAAGATACTGGTCAACAAATTCCCTTGCCCTTAATATCACAGTAAAATTGATGCTAAAATCACCAAATGTATGATAACGGATGAATGGCTCAAATTCTGGAACACCACCCGTGATATCTCTCATTACCTCTTTAGCTACCTCACAGGTTATCCTTTCTACTCTTTTTAAATCGCTATCGTAATGGACACCTACACCTACTAGCACTGCCATTTCTTTTTCTGGAAGGTAGTAATTAGTGACGATTGCCTTGGTCAATTTCTCATTTGGCACTAAAATTATATTATTAGGCAACATCCTTATTTTAGTAGTACGCCAGGTAATATCGATAACATATCCTTCCTCTCCAGAATCTAGTTTTATGTAATCTCCCACTCTGATCTGTTTTGTCATAATAATGTGGAACCCAGAAAATAGATTAGAAAGTGTATCCTGTAAAGCCAGGGCTACTGCCAAGCCACCTATACCAAGTGTTGCCAAGATAGGGGTTATAGAAACACCTAAAGTATTTAGGATTATCAAAATCCCTATCATAAAAATAACAACTTTGGTTATATTCTGTGTAAGCGAAGTAACTGGAAATACCGTTTCAAATTTACGAGAATATACACTTATTGCTTTAGCAGAAATTGCAGCAAGAACAAGAGTTATCGAAAAAATGCCCAGGATGAGCAAGAGTTTATTGATGATACTGATTAAGTTTCCTGGTAGTTTTGAAAATTCAAGGGCAAGATAGATGGCTAACATCAAAGACCAAATTATGAATGGCCCTTTAATTGTTGTAATTATGATATTATAAGCCTTGGCTTTAGTACTCTCTGACAAACGAGTAAGCCGATTTAGAATGAGTCTTCTTAAGACGTACCCTAAGGCTAGGGTCAAAAGAAAGACCATTACTGGTATTAGCATTTCAGACAATTTTGAATACAAATTCATTTTTGAAAACTAGCTTTAGATATTACCAAACAAAAACCTCCTTCTCTCCTATGTTATTATCCTCATTCTCCTCTCTTATCATATCCTCCTGGTCAACAACAACTCTTATTGTGCATATACCCTCTTTCTCTGGATACCATATTGTACTTATTATTTCTGTTGCCTTTGGTGGGATAGTTTTGATTATCTTTGTAAGCCCTATCCTCTTTGAATCTTCATACATACTTACACTTACAAAGTCCACTTGTTTATCCCCACAATTCCTTATTTTGGATGAAATCTTTGTCCATACCCCCTTCCTTGGCTCATCTATGATTATCTCATCAACAACAAAATCGGGAAAGTTCGTTTTTGTTGGCTTTATTTCTATCTCAATAGGCTCCCTCTCGTAAACTCTATCAGAAAAGTCGATCTTTACTATCCTATGATTTCCAGTATCTACAATGTAGGCGCATCCTTCTTTATCAATTGCAATGGATTGAGGGAAAGAGAACTTTGCCTTTATTTTGTCAAGGATTTTTCCATAGAACGAAAGCTTAATGATTTCATTATCCTCTTTATCTACTACATAGATATTATCATCCTTGTCAACAGTAACACCGGATGGTGATGAAAAACCATCCATTTTCTTTACCAAAATACCCATCCTTGAAAACCTTTTTATACCATCGCAATCAGAGACGATGATGTATCCAAGACTATCTATTGCAATACCGCAAGCTTCTTTAAGCCCACTACATATTGTTCCAATAAACTTACCATCATTTGAAAACCTAAAAACCCATTCTTTACTAGAATCAACAACAAAAACACCTTTTTCAGTCACAAATAGATCTTTGGGATCTACAAGATTCTCTTGCCATCTACAAACCTCATTCCCCTTTTTGTCAAACTTTATAATCTGTTTTTCTATTGAATTTATACAATAAACATCCTTTCTATTATCGACAAAGATAGATATTGGGGCATCCACATTCCAAACACCCTTTGGTTTAAAAGATTGGTCAAGCCATAAGATTCTATTATTTCCACAGTCTGCAATATAAATATCACAGTCATTGCTTACAGAAATATCATAGGGAAGATTGAGTCTTGATAAGCCCGAGCCTCGCCCCTTCCACTCTTCTTTAAATATCCCATCTATATCAAACTTAAGAAGCCTATTTTTTCCAGCCTCTGTAATCCAAAGAAACTCCTTATCAAAAGCGATATCATAAGGCATGTTTAAGTTTTTAATGAATGGAATAATTTTTTTATCAATAAGTTTTAATATCCTGCCACCACCAGTCTCTGCAATGTAAAGAATACCGGAGGATACTACTATCCCTCTAGGGTTGTCTATATTATCTATTGAGCCAATAAACTTTCCTTCCTTGTTGAATTTAACAATTCTGTTATTATACGAATCAGAGACATAAATGGTTTCATTATCTATCGCTATTCCAGATGGAAATTTTAATCCAACCTCCCTTCCCAACTCCATAACAAAACTTCCATCTTTTGCAAATTTTTGGATAATACCATTTCCAGAGTCGACAACATAAAGAGAATCATCGGTATCGATAGAGATCGAATGCGGCTTGTTGAACCTCCCACATCCTTCACCAAATCCACCTATCGTCTTTTTCCATCGGCCTTTTTTGTCAAATACACAAACCCTGTTATTCCAAGTATCTGAGATATAAATATCAGAAGATGAATCTACAAGAACATCATGGGGACATTCAAACTTGTCTTCTTCTATCCCTTCAATTTCTAGAACCAGTTTTCCAGATGGTGAAAATACTTTGATTATAGAATTGCCAGAGTCGGCAACATAAACCCTTCCCTTCTCTACAAAAATACCTGATGGTTGTGAAAAATTCCAATCGATATCTGGAAAGATAAATATTGAAAATACAAAGGGGATTATTTTCTTTTTAAAAGACATTTTTTTCTCCTATAAGCTCCATGAATTCCGTTCTTGTCCTACTACTTTTTCTAAATAAACCAAGCATAGACGATGTAACTACACATGGGTTCTGTTTTTCAACCCCCCTCATTATCATACAAAGGTGTTTTGCAGAAATAACAACTCCAACCCCTTTTGGCTCCAAAACCTCATTCAATGTATTTGCTATCTGAGAGGTTAGCCTTTCTTGAACCTGGAGCCTTCTTGAATAGATATTAACAATCCTTGTAATCTTGGATATACCAACTATCTTCTTCCCTGGAATATATGCAACATGACATCTTCCAAAAAATGGGAGCATATGGTGTTCGCATAGAGAAAAAAGCTCTATATCTTTCAAAATGACCATCTCATCGTACTCTTCAAAAAAAATGGCTTTTTTTAAGACACTATAGGGGTCTTCATTATAGCCAGATGTTAAATACCTCAAGGAATCTGCAGCCCTTTTTGGTGTGTTTTTTAGCCCTTCTCTATTTGGGTCTTCACCGATTTCTTTAAGCAAGTTAAATATTAAATCTTCCATATAAGTATAGCTTGTACTATAAATTTATACTAACTCTAAACAAATTTTTGCAAGAAAATACTTGCCAAAAAAGATAATGAATATTTATAATTTATTTGTAATTTTTTAGATATTATGCAAAAAGAATCTCAGGATAAAGAATTGGCAAGTAAAAGGTTGGATGTTGAATCCAAAATATTTTTCTTTGAATACAAAGAGAATAAAAATGGAAAATTCTTAAGAATAATTGAGAAATCATCTGGAAGAAGAAATACGATTGTTATTCCTGACTCAGGAGTTCTTGAATTTATAAATGTTCTAAAAGCTATAAAAGGGCAGAAATAAATGCTTTTTGTAACCACCCTTACTACCCTTCCTGGAAAGACAAGGGAAGCCTTGGAGATGTTCTTAAAGTATGCAAAAATTCCAGATGTAATTAAGATAAAAGAAAGTCTCTTTTTATTTGGAAAGCCAGACCTCTTGTTAATATTTGAGGCGGATGAAGAAAAGGATGCAGCTGAGTTTATCATTCAATTCAATGAGGTTGCAGAAACACAAACTTCTCTTGCCATTCCTATTGAAAAGGGAGTGTGAAGGAGGGGCAAGGTATAAATGCAAAGTATAGAAAGAATTATGAAATTATCATCCTTTTTACTCATTGTTTTTTATTCATTACATGTTGAGGCACTCGAGCTTATCAATGTTCCAAGATCGGATACACTAAAAAAGGGAAGACTAAATCTTTCATTTAGAATTTATGATAATGGTGGGATTGTGATGCACGGAGCATTTGGCCTTTCCAATAATGTTTTGGTTGGTGTTCCACTAGATATGGAAAATGCTATCTCCGATGAGAGTATCAAGACAAGTGTTCCCTTAATTCTTTCATTGAGAATAAAGATGACCGGATATCGTGAAAAACTTCCAAGCTTTGGTTTTGGTTATTATGACCCTTATGGATATAAAGAAAGGTGGGAGAAAAAAAGGATAAAAGGGCTCAAAGGTTTATACTTTGTTGCAACAAAGCCCGTTATTATGTTTGATCAAGAAAGTGAGCTTGATGGTGGATTCCTTATCGATATTGAAGATTACAAGAAAGGGGGTCTTTCTATATTTTTAGGGGGAAAATTGGCTTTTTCACCCAAAGTCAACCTAGTCTTTGAAGGAGAAGGTATTCCCCTTTATAGAGGTTCAGAAAATAAAAAGGCAAGTTTTAATCTTGGATTTAGGTTTCTCCTTGCACAATCTCTTAACCTTGGAATTTCATTTATAGATCTTTTTTGTGGAAATCCTTCTAGAATAGTAAAGATAGCCTATGGCATTGGTCTATTTTAACAATGGAAAAATATAAAGTAGGAATATGGGAGCAGGTTTTTGATTTTGTTACATGGCTTGTTATCATTTCTTTTTTAGGAATTACAATATTTTTTGATATAAAACAACAAATTTCAATTCCAAAACTGCTTTATCCTGTCCTTATTTTGATGTTTGGATATACATGGGTAATTAGGAAAGAAAGAAAGAAAAACTACGAAAGGAGGGAGCGATTTTCCTATCTTCAACAAGCATCTCTTTCCCTTGCCTCATCTCTTAATCTTTTGGAGGTATTTAAAACAATAGCCGAAACTAGCCTTCTCATTGAAAAAGAAGCATCGGCCTGTATTATTGAACAGATTACTGCAGGCGAGCCACAGCCTAGATTCTTTTTGCATATTCAAGAAAAACCTGACAATACCTATGGAAAAATGGTAGTAGAAAAAGAAAACTTTATTTTTCAAGGAATTCCAAGAGACGGGCCATCGTGGTCTATAGGATATAAATGGTTCATTGGTATCCCTTTAAAACTTGGAGAAAATATTATTGGATGCCTTGAACTTTATTTTAAAAAGAAAAAGAAAATAGATAAAGAGGAAATAGAGGCATTAATAGCTCTTTGCAAATATTCGGCGGGCGCTATCACAAATGCAAGTGCATACGAAGAAACAGTCCTTGCATTAAAGAGGGAAAAGCAGGCATTTCTTGCGATATCTCAAGTTGACAGGTCTTTAAGGGAAGAGCGTCTTGACTTAGAAGACCAACTGAATGTTATTTTGAAGGAGGCATTTAGGGCAACGGGTGCTGTAAAAAGTGAAGTTTGGGTTTTAGATGAAGATGTAAATGAGCTTTTGTGTATTACAGTCTACCCACTTGTTGATATGGTATATGGTGTGAAATGTAAGGCAGGGGATGGATCTTTAGTTGGAGAGACTGCAAAATCGAAAAAACATATAAATTGCACAAACCTGCAGGATGACCCAAGATGGACTAATCCATTGAAGAGAAGGGTTTCAACAGGTCTATTTATTCCCCTTGTTTACAGAGAGAAGTTTGTTGGTGTAATGGCGTTGTTCAATAAAAGAGGGATTGAGGCATTTACTAATGAGGATATTAATATACTAGAAGGTTTAGCAACACAGGCTGCGATTGCTATTTTCCAAACAAAAACATACTATAAACTAAAAAATGCGACATCCTCCCTTGTCGCCCTTTACGAGATAAGCAGAACATTGGCAGAGGGGAAGGAGTTAGAGAGAGTTCTTAATCTTATCCTTAAAAAGGGTTGCGAATTATTTTTCTGTGATAATGGTTCGATTATGCTTTTGGATGAAAAGACAGGCGAATTAACCATAAAAACCGCAATCGGACTTAGTGATGAGGTTATAAGAACAACAAAGAAGTATGTAGGGGATGGTTCAATAGCTGGTTGGGTAGCAAAGGAAAAAAAACCTCTTACTCTTTTTGGAAGGGTTGCCGATGAGAGGTTTATGTCTGTGAAAGAAAAAGTAAAGGATGCTTTATGTGTTCCAATGATTGCAAAGAATAGGCTTGTAGGTGTTTTTTCTTTAAGCAATAGAAAGGGGAGTGATGTTTTTACCCAATCTGATATGGAGCTTTTGACAACATTGGCAAACGAAGCGGCATTAGCAATCGAGACAGCCCTTCTTTACGACCTTGCCCAGAAAAGGATAAAAGAACTTCTTGGAATAAAGAAGATAGCCTCTGAAATGATGATAACAAGGGATGCTAAAGAGATGCTTGGTTTTTGTTTAAATGTAGGAAGAGAAGTTTTAGATTGCGAGTTTTCATGGTTCTTTGAGCCAAAAGATGGGAAATATTTTCTTTTGTCTGCAAGGGGAAAGGGAAGGATGGATGAAAGGGATTTTGAAGGCCAAGCCAAAATAGGCGATAATACCATCAAGTGGATTGGGGAAAATAGAAAACCTCTTATTATTGATAACTGTGAAGAAGATCCAAGATTTTCACCGATAAAGCAGTTTTCGGCAGAAAACCTTCTTGGCGTTCCTGTTGTCTTAGGAGAAAATGTCCTTGGAGTAATAGAGTTTTTTAACAGACAACCGTACTTTACAAAAGACGATGTAAGGCTTGGTTTAGTTTTGGCAGATCAGATGGCAATTGCAATCGAGAATGCTAATCTTTTTTATGAAACAAAGAAAAAGGCACTTGAACTTTCAACAATAAACCAAATAGTGGGGGAGATGGTTTCATCTACGAGTATTGATGAACTTATATCAAAAGTTGTCTCTTTTACAACGAAAATTTTGCGTTCAAAAAAGGCATGGTTTCACATTGTAGAGGATAGGGAGCTTATTTTAAAAGGAGAAACTGGCCTTTCTGATATGGAGAAAAAAAGGGAAAACGAGCTTGTTTTAAAAAAGGGTGTCGCCGGAGTTTGTGCACTGGAAAAGGAGGCGATTTTAATTTCTAGTTTAAGAGATGATAAAAGGATAAGGGATGAGGATAAAAGGATGTATAGAGATGGTTCATATCTCTCTGCTCCAGTTTTTATTAGAAATGAGGTAGTTGGAGTTTTATCAGTCTCTGATAAACTAATAGGGAGTTTTACTGAAGATGATTTGAGCCTTTTAACTACCCTTACATCTCAAATTTCAATTTCGGTTGAGAATATCAGATTATATTTAAACATTGAAAATTATGTACGGGATACATTTAAAATACTATCTTCGGTTGTTGAGACAAGGGATCCAAGAACAAGAGGTCATTCAGAAAAAGTTTCAAAATATGCAGGAAGTCTTGCAAGGGAAGCAGGGTTAAAGGATGAAGAAATAAAAAGGATTGTTGATGCATCTTATCTTGTCGATATTGGGAAGCTTGGTATCCCTGAAAACATCATCCTTAAAGAGGAAAGCGACCTCTCTCTTCCTGAGATCGAGACTATTAAACGCCATCCATTCATAGGTATACAGATGTTGAGGCAGCATAGTTCTTTTAGGGGTATTATTCAGATTATTTACCATCACCATGAAAACTATGATGGAACAGGATATCCAGATGGAATATCGGGTGAAAGTATCCCTATTGGTTCGAGAATAATTGCTGTTTGTGATAGTTATTTAACAGCCCTACAAAAAGGAAAGAAAAAAGAGGAGGTAATTGATTTCTTAAAGAGAAGGGCGGCTTCGGATTTTGACCCTGAGCTTGTTTCTATATTCATAAATAATGTTCTGCCAAAAGAAGAATGATGTTAGTTTTAACTGCGTTACCTACGAGGCAACTACCTTCTAACCCAACTTACCACTCCTAAAATATACCTAAGTGTTTGAAATTCAATAGGTTATGTTCGATTTTTTGTTTCTTGATATACTAATAGATATGCATAAGGGAGGGATCTAGCAAAGACACTAAAGCAATTTACAAAGTATTTTTTGTTTGGGTATAATAATAACAATGCTGAAATTAAAAGGCTATTTTGTAACAGGGTTTATTGCAGTTATTCCTATTGCGGCAACAGCTGGAATTCTTATTCTCATCATCAAAGTAATGAATAAACTACTAAAGATGCCTATATCTTCGGCCCTTAAGATAAAGGAGGGTGTATTGGCAGGATTTATCGACCTTGTTTCAGGAATCGTCATTACATTTTTATTCATAGCCCTTGCTGGATATGTCGCAACAAAAATAGGAAGAAAGGGCATATTTGAGGCAATTGATGAGGTAGTAAAAAAGCTTCCTGTTATAAGTAGTTTTTACAATTCTATAAAACAACTTATAGACTTTGTCATCTTAAGTAAAGGAAAGGAGGGATTTAGGAGCGTTGTCCTTGTTGAATACCCAAGAAAAGGTGTATGGGCTGTTGGCTTTGTCACTGCAAAGTCAGGAGAGAGGATAGAAAAAGCCGTTGGAAAACCACTTATAAATCTCTATATTCCAAATTCATTTGACTTAGCGGCAGGCTTTTTTATTCTTGCTCCTGAAGACGAAGTTTTTCCCCTGAATCTATCCGTCGATGAGGGATTTAAGATGGTTGTATCAGGAGGTCTTGTTTTTCCACAGTGGCAAAAATAAGAAATTATTTTATCACAGGGCTTATTGCAGTTATTCCTATAGCGGCTACCATTGGAATTTTTGTCTTAATCCTTAAAGCAATAAACAGTCTATTGAGTATGCCTGTATCTTCAGCACTTAAAATAAAGAAAGGTGTTATAGCAGGATTCATTGATTTTGCATCGGGAATTACCATTACTATTTTAGTAATAATACTTGCAGGATATATTACAACAAAACTTGGAAAGAGGGGAGTATTTAAATGGTTTGAATCTTCGATGAAAAAACTTCCTCTAATAAACAGTCTTTATACCTCAATTAAAGAACTTGTTAATATAATTGCTTTTAATAAAGCAATTGAAGGATTTACTAGAACTGTCCTTGTTGAATACCCAAGGAAAGGAATTTATGCTCTTGGTTTTGTTACAGCAAAATCGATGGACGAGATAGACGAGATGACGAAAAACAGGTTATTAAACATCTATGTTCCAAAACCTATGAGTCTGGCATCCGGGTATTTAATTTTTGTTCCAGAAGATGATGTAATTTCACTAGATATCCCAATCGAAGAAGGGTTTAAGATGGTTGTATCAGGAGGGCTCATTATCCCAAAATGACAAAGAAGGATTTAGCAGGATTAGTTTCTGAAGAGATAGGTCTAGATAAGAAAGATAGTATGGTGGTGGTAAATAGTATCCTTTCTGGAATAATGGAGATTTTAAAAGAAAAGAAGAGGGTTGAAATTAGAGGATTTGGAAGTTTTAATGTTGTTCAAAGAAAAGCAAAAAAGGGAAGGATAATAAAAACTGCTTCGCCTATTTTTATCCCTCCTTATAAAACTGTTGTTTTCATCCCAGGGATTAATATGAAAAATCTTTAGTGGTAACCCTTATGTTATAGCGAAAATTTTAAACCCTAATTTCCCAAAAATTTAAGTAGTAGGTCTTCTATCGCCTTAATAATGATTTCAAAAAATTCGGAAATGGGCAGGT
>DNCM01000156.1 GCA_003498085.1 bacterium | reverse complement strand
TCTCCTTTCTTTATCCTTTCTATATCTTCCATATCTTTATCATCAAGATAAAATAATTTCTCTATAGGGTGGTTATGATGTACCTTCCGAGTACATAAATCTTTAGAATATTTTTTGCATATTCTACCCCCTATCCTTAAACCTCAAAACCTTATCGCTGAAAATTGGTTCTTATTGCTGAATAATGGTGTTAAGCAAGAATTTTGTTGCACTTTGATTATACCAAAAAGAGAGTTTATCCGGGTCTGTATTGACTGCATACTTACGAAGATAATCCTGATCTATTGGTGCTTTGCGAGGTTTTTTGTTTTTGTTGTTGAATCCATTAGAATTGCCTAAATCAAGGACTTTACCATTAGCTGTGCCGGTATTGAATTTGAGCCTTCCTAAAGATAGTCCCTGAGCGAATGAGATAAGGATAGTTATGATAAGTTGGCTCTGGTTTTAATCGCATGAACTTAGCCTCAAGCAAAAAGGCAAAGAATTTATCAACAAATGTCTGGCTGGTTAAATCAGCATAATCAATCCGACCATCCCTTAGGTTAGAAAGAACCTTTGGTTTATCTTCCTCATAGACGATAAGTTCCATAATATTCAAAAGGCATATAAGATGCCTTCCTCCTATTAAATATATCGGCTATAAGGCTAAATACCTTTAGAGGAAATTTTTTTAAGCTTATGTCTGAATTACTGATTTAATATAACATATCTTGCAATCTATTGCAACTAAACAAATAGTAAATTGTCTTAGATAGGTTAGCCAACTTCCCCATTTAACTAACCACAATTCCTCTTAATCTTTGTCTTAGCACTCGAAGTCCCCTCATCGACATCTCTCGTCCTTCTCCTTCTGGATAGTTACAATCTTCCTGCCCCCATATCCACTTATAGGCTTTAAGCAAAACTTCTGGGGGCTCTCCTGCTGGTCTATTTAACTTTGCAATCTTCAACACATCGTCGGGTTCCTCGCCATTAAAAACTCTTTCAAGAGCATCTATTATCTTGATAGTTTCGTTGGGATTAACTTTTCCTTTTTCTTCAAGATCATTGTATATGTCTTTATGAGAGATTAGCCAAAGGGTTGAGTCATTTAGGTTATAAACCCAAACCATAAAATCTTCACGCTTAACCTTACCAAAAACAAATTTGCCGCCAGGTTTCGTTATCACTATTTTCCTCCCATCTATTAAATGTTCCACTTCGTAACCTCTATACTTTACTTTTTCCAAAAGTTTTCTAAATTCTTCACGTGGTTTGTTTTTAATTTGCAAATTGGTTAGTTCTATTTCATGTGTATATATGTTCTTCTTCACTTTTTTACATCATACACGAGTAGATATTGATGAGTTATTTTCAGGTAATCTACAGAGTTTTGAATGTTTGAATTTGTCCCTTCCTGAGTAACAACAACAACTTCCTTGAGCCATAAACTATCATGCGCCAGTACATCTACTACTTTTTTAGCAAGAGGTTCTATATATCCATCTATCCTTACATCTTGTGTTTGGACTACCAAAAATCCACCTTTGCTTATGTTATGTAATCGTTGACCTAAAATATTTTTTATTTTCTTTAAATAATATTCAATGTTTGACCAAGAAGGGTTATTATTTAAAAATGGGGACTTGATAAAAAGTAATCCATTTCCCTCTTGTTCATTTCTTTTAGTAAACTTGAGGTCTCTCTCTGCGTGAGAAACAAAAGTTATAGTTGAATATCCATCTCCATTTGAATATCGATCAATCACATTCTTGTCTAACCGTTCTTCAAAGTCTCTCTCAGGAAAAATCCATATTGTAGTGGTTTCGAGTTCATCTATTTTTTCTAATAGATGCTTTTCTAAAATAGTAAGAACTATACCGTAATCTGAAACTTCTTCTCTTATTAAGGAAGGAACAGAGATTGGAGTTTTCTCGAAGATTGGTAGGTATTCATGAGCCAGAAGAAGGAAGTTATACTTTGTACTTTTTTCATACCAAAACCCAGTAGTTTTACAATTATGTTGGCGTTTAATCACAAGTTCCTTTAATTTAAAACCGGCTTCTAAGAAAGCATTGATTGTTTGAAATCCAATGGGAATAACGTGCTTATGCTTTCTGGTGTCGCCAATAAGTATTGCACATTTTCTTCCTGGTTTAAGAACACGGTAGCTTTCATTGGCAACCTTTCTCATCTCTTTTAAGAAATTTTCAATACTGAGTTTTGATAAGTCTCCATCAACATTAGAACTGTAATTAATAATTCCTGCATATGGGGGATGGGCACAAATAAGATCAATGCTATTGTCAGATATATAAGATAAATCTCTTGCATCCCCCACTGACACATCAGGTTCGTAAATGGAAGAGGTAAATGGTGTTTTTGGAGGAGTGAAATTTAAATTTTCTAAGGTTAGACCTACGCATGCTGGATTTATATCCTTGGCAATACATTTCCTGCCTAACAATTTTGCCTCTACCGCTGTTGTCCCTCCTCCGACAAAATAATCCAAAACAACATCTCCAGGCTTAGAATATTTTAAAATAATGTTTCTTGGTATATATGGCGACCAATTCCCTCTATACCTTCCATCATGTGTTGTCCAATTCCCCCTTTGCTTAAAGCTCCAAACGGTTGTTGTTTCTTCTCTAAAATTATTGGGTTCCCAATATCTTATTTTCTTAGGTTTCTTAAGAGTCGAAATGTTGATTCCATAAGCTTCGGTGATAATCTCTTCTAATTGCCTGAATGTAATACCAAACAATGTGCCAATTTCAGGGTCAGAAATGCCTATTTCTTTTGCTTTTAATACCGCCTGTTTGAACTCCCGTTCTCCGTGTTGAGAACGAATATGCTCTCCTAAAGTTACGTTAAATGCACCTCGACAAAATGGACATTCATTTTTTAACTTTTGCATATTAATCATAAATATTCCCCTATATATTTGAGCATCCATTGCCCGCAGTTTCGACTGACAGCTTGCGTATAAAAGAAGTTACCGAAGGCAATTTTGGAAAACCTTATTTCCCCTTTATTCGCTGTTAAGTACCTGAACGAAGCGAAGCAAGATACAAAGTGCCGCAGATTACCCAAGCCTTCATAATCTTTCATTTTCATCTTTTCTCCTTTGCCGGTTGTCTTAACATCGTCTTTAATTTTTCTTCCTGTACTTTTCTAGGATAAGCCCTGACCACATAGGTTTCATGATGATATCCATTTTCAACGAAATTTTTGTTGTATATTAGTATAATTCATATTCCTTTGTTAAATCAAGTTTTATCTTTGCAGTACAGAACTTCCCCAACTTATAAAATTTATATTAAAAAAACAAAAAAATAGAAATCTTTCCTTAAAA
>DNCM01000131.1 GCA_003498085.1 bacterium | reverse complement strand
GTCTAATAAGACATCCCTATAGATAGGAAATGAAACGCTTCTAGGGCAGAATCGAACTGCTGTCCTTTATAAAGTAAAAAATTCTTAAAAACATAAAGATAACTTGTTCGTAAAAGTAAGATGGATGAATTGTTTTCAGAGCTTATTTGGTATAGGCTTTCTGCTTTATTGCTCAATATCAGGAAATCCGCAGTAACGACTGCCCACCCTGTCTCTGTTATCCAAGCCATCACAAAGGGTGTCTCTGCTACTATAGAAAAAAATATGCCTACCATTTTCCATATAAAAGATAAAAGGCACACATTTAAGATGAATCAATTTGATAAGATACCACTTGAGATATTCTTCTTTGATAGGGAAGGTATTTTAGAATGGAAAGATAGATTCATCTCCTACCTTAGCCATCCAGAACATGGCAAGAATTTTGAGCTTTTAGAGATAGGTGAAGTAGAAGAAAGAAGCTACAATATGCTTACTGCTGAAATTGGTCTTATCGATCAGGAGGGTGAGTTATGCCTTGAGTTTTTAACACCACTACCTTTTAGACCAGAGATTGGAAAACCAAGGACATATATCTCTAAATCAAATTTTATCAAGGCATTTGAAAAAAGATTCTCAAGGCTCTTTGGAAGGAATTTTATCTATAAAAGCAATGATGATTCTTTCTCTTTGCTACCTTATTATTGGAGGTATACTGAAATAAAACATCCCTCACAATCACAAATAGGAACCACACAATATATCAATGGTTGCGTAGGTAAGCTCTATATCAAGGGTATTTTTAAGGATCTATTGCCTTTTCTCATTCTTGGTAGGGAACTACATACTGGCAATAAACTTTCTAACTCACAAGGGTATTATCTCCTTCATAAAGATTCGGTGGGCTATTTTGAAAACCTCTTCCCTAATAAAAAGGCAATCCTATCTGTTACTCGTGATGTGATTGAAAAATATGACAATGCCATAGAATCTTTGTCAAAAAAAGAAGGGTTTTTATTTAAGCCGGAAGAATATGCAGAGAAACTGTTTCATCAGATAACCCAAGATACATATAACCCACTACCAAACACAGCATTCATAATAAAGAAGAAGGGTGTAAGACAAAGACTTGTAGAACAGCTAAACTTTAATAACTTAATCGTTCAACAATACCTTTTAAAGACAATCACACCTATTTTCGACCAAGCTTTTGAAGAAAGCTCTATTGGATTTAGAAAAGGTCTCTCTCGGGAGGGGGCTATTGATATAATTCAATCTGCTATAGCTGATGGTTACCAATATGTAATAGAGTCTGATATTGAAGATTTCTTCCCTTCAATTGACATTGGGATATTGGCTGATTTACTCGATTTTTATCTTCCCAAGAAAGATATTCGACTAAAGAACCTACTCCTTAGCTCTATCAAAAATGGGTATATATTAGATGGTAGGTTCTATCTGCGGGTAAAAGGGCTTGCCCAAGGAAGTCCACTTTCACCTATATTAGCAAACCTTTATTTAGACTCATTTGATGAAAAGATAAAGGAGTTAGGTGTAAGGATGGTGCGCTATGCCGATGATTTTATTATCTTTACCAGCTCAAAAGAGGAGGCAGAAGAGATATTTTCTGAAGCCTCCTTTATCCTAAATGAGATTGGGCTTAAACTAAAACAAGAAAAGACAGCCTTAAAACATGTCAAAGATGGATTTTTATTTTTAGGTATAAGATTTACAGGACAAGATGTGAAGATAGAACCAGAAGAAATACTCAAACAGCTTAAAAAACCACTCTATCTCACCGAACCTTACCTTTTCCTTTTCTTAAATGGTGATGCTATCGATATCAGGCAACAGAAATCACTCATTGAAACTATTCCACTTAGAAGGATAAGTGAGATAATAGTCATGGAAAAGGCAGTATTCTCTACAGCCCTACTGAAAAGGTGTATAGAAAACAATATCCCACTTACAATTACATTGAATAGTGGATATTACATCACTACCATCAAGCCCGATTCCAAAAAGTATTATGATATATCATCTCTACATGCACAAAAGTACTTCTCCTTATCTGAGGCAGAAAACTTTTATCTGGCGAAAGAATTCGCTCTTGGTAAGATAAAAAACTACATCCCCCTATTTAGACAAAGATATAGGACTGGGTTAAATATCTTTATTAGAGAACTTGAGGCAGTTATTCAAAAGATTCATCAAGCAGGGGATATTAATCAGGTGCGTGGTTTAGAAGGAGCAATTGCAAAAAAGATTTATTCACAATTGAACAATTTCATAGAAAATGAAAATTTTCATATCAAAAAGAGAGATAGACACAATCCCGACCGTATCAACTCGTTGTTAAATTTTGGATATTACCTACTTTTTTCTCGGATAAATGCAACAGTAAGGGCTATTGGGTTAAACCCGTATCTTGGCTTCTTACATAGCCTAAGTGATAATTATGAATCCTTTGTCTGTGATATCGAAGAGTTGTTTAGAGCAAGAATTGTCCGCTTTATCATCAGATTGGTTAACCTAAAAATAATTACGCAAGAGGATTTTGTTGAAACAGAAAAAGGCACTTACCTTAAGAAGGAGGCAGTAAAGAGATTTATTTCTCAATTTGAGAAAGAGATGATTCAGAAAAGCTCAAATACCCTCTCTTTAAAAGAAAGTATATACCTCCAAGTTGATATCTTCAAAAGATGGATACTTGAAGATGCACCACTTTGGTTCTATTCCTGGCAGGAAATAAAAGGTAGTAAAAAATGAAAGGTGTATCAGATTATGCTGTAGCTTATGATATCTCCTCTGATGATGAGCATAAAAAAATTGACAATGGCTATGCGTATGTTATATAGTTCATTCAGAACCTCGGAAAAATTTGACGATTTTTTGGAGATTTCGGTTGAGGTTCTGAATTTTTATACAATTTTGCTCTTTGAAATCAAGGGGTTACGAAACCAAGGGGTCTGAGAAGACATCCCTATAGATAGGGACTGAAACATTTTGTCAAGCATTATTTTACTTTTTTTAGTCTGAGAAGACATCCCTATAGATAGGGACTGAAACAAACCCATGGACGTCTATATTGCCCCTATTTTTAGGTCTGAGAAGACATCCCTATAGATAGGGACTGAAACAAAAATTCTCATTTTATCCTCCTAGCTTCTCTGGTCTGAGAAGACATCCCTATTCATAGGGACTGAAACATAGTAGATTTTTTTTGATTTATTGATATTTAGTCTGAGAAGACATCCCTATAGATAGGGACTGAAATTGTACTTGTACTCAGGAAATTTAAACTAATCAGTCTAATAAGACATCCTTATGGATAGGTAATAATCATCAGGCACTTCTTAAAAACCGATTTTGCGCAAAAGTTTATTGACAAACAAATTAGGATGTGGTAATATTACTTTGCTTTTAAAGAAGTGGTGGGATAATATGATCTCAGAAAATGATAAGGCTATAATATTAAAGTATGCAAAGAAGTATAATTTAAGCAAAGTGCTCTTATTCGGTTCTACTATCGAAAAAGAAGATACAAATGATATTGACATTGGTATAAAGGGAATCCGTCCGGAACTTTTCTTCAAATTTTATGGAGAATTATTGCTTGCTCTCCCTAAGCACATAGACATAGTAAACTTAGATAAAGATACCTCATTCACTAAGTTGGTAGAAAAAGAAGGGATAATATTATATGGCTAATGTAAAAGAAAGTGTTAATGTAGAATTAGAGAATATTTCTACTGTCTTTATAGAATTAAAAAAAATCAAAGATAAACCTAATAAGACCATTGTTGAGTTAGCAGGAATAGGGGCATTTTTACATAATATTTATACAGGAATTGAAAATGTACTTAAACAAATATTGAAGTTTAAAGGTATATCAATCCCAATTTCAAATTCATGGCACCGTGACTTGTTAATGTTAGCATCTGATAAAGAGATTATTACTGAAGATACAAAAAAGAAATTGGCTGATTATTTAGCATTTCGTCATTTCTTTGTACATGCGTATGGTTTTCTATTAGATGAGCAGGAATTGAAACGATTGGTTGATAATATATTTGAGACTTACTCAATATTTAAGGAAGAGATTGATGCTTATTTATCTAAAGAAGAACACCGCGCTTAGGGAAACGAATATCCAAGATAGATTATTTATGATTAAATTTTATAGACCAAGGAGTCAGGTTATACCTGCCTTTCCCGGATAAAAAGATAAATGATATTGACAATGGCTATGCGTATGTTATATAGTTCATTCAGAACCTCGGA
>DNCM01000020.1 GCA_003498085.1 bacterium | reverse complement strand
TTTTTCTATCGCAGAAAAGATATTAAGAAACCTCAAGAGATATAGGTCTTCTTCACCAGAAAAGTTTATCATGGATAACATGAAGGAGATGGATGACATTGCCCGCTGTAGAATCTTGTGCAACTGCACCTCTGATATGGAGGAAATTGATAAGTGTATTACCTCAGATAAATTTATATTGCCATCAGATATTAAATACTGCAAAGATAAAAAGAAGGATAAAAGGATTAAGGTAGGTAAAAGTTTCCAGGAGGGAGGACATCGGGCTATACATGAATACTACAAATGCCAATTAAATAAAAAATACTACTATATTGAAGTCCAGATTATGACTTTCTTTCAAGAGATATGGGATATCGGACAGCATCCTATTTATGAGGAGATAAGGCGAGGAAAGAACAATAAAGAGATATCCTATATTCAAAAACGATTTCTTGCCTTATCTGGACTATTACTTATAGGCGAAGAATTTGCCGAAGAAACATGGAAAAGGTGGATAGAGTCAAAGCTAATACGGAGGAAGAACAAGAATGAAAAAATTAAGTTACATTATTGAATTTGAATTCCAAGAAAAAAGACTATCCCTTGGAATTATAAACGAGAAAAAAATAATCTCAAGTGAAAATATTCTTTCTGTTTATTACCAACTTACAAAAGTAGCAGAAGAATTTGCTCATGAGAATAGCTTGAAAATTGACATAATTCCTGCTACAAGTCTTACTCCAACAGAATTAAAGGATATCTCTGAGTATATATTCTTAGATAGCTCTTTTAATAAAAATAGATTTAAAAGACATCTTCTTTGGCTTAAAGAAAGGGAAAGTATAACTATTTTCCCAATAAGGATTAGAACCCTTGTCCCATCTGATGAATTAGTTGGAAGGGGAGAATTAATTCAAAATCTCTTAAGCTTGATAAAAGACCATAACATTTCTCTTCGTGCCCCAAGATGTTATGGAAAGACATCTATATTAAACGCTGTACTGGAAGAACCACCAAAAGGATATATTACCCGATTCATCCAGACAAGGAATTTAAGTACCCCTGAATCATTCCTTGGCACCATTGCCTATGAACTTAAAGAAGGCACTCCTTTAGAAAGACAAAAAGAAAGAGAAAAGTTTGAGAAAAAAGGAAAAGAGAGTCTACTTAAAACGGCAAATTTATTATTCGAAAAAGAAAAAAACTACCTTCTTCTACTTGATGAGTTTAACCAGTTTTTAATGAACTTGAAGGAAAACAACGAGCAATTTTCTCGTTTTTCAGATTTATTTACAATGATGAAGGAAAATAAAAATATAAAATTTATCCTGGCAAGTAGTGAGTCAGAAAGAAAGATTATAGGAGAGGAATTATCAACGAGATTTTTTAGTAATTTCGAAGAAATAGATGTGCCTCCCTTAAACATAGATGATGCATCTTTATTGTTAGAAGAGCTTGCCTATAACTCTAGAGTTATACCTGCCAAGAAAGAGATTGACAAGATATTATGTAACCTGATAAGAAATTTTATCCCATATTTTATCCATATCTTTGTTTCCATATGGAAGGGGATGATAAAAAAAGAAGAAAGACCTTCACCAGAAGAAGTTTATGAAGAGATGATTGGTAATACTGGTTGGAATCTATTAAGGGAATTTCAAGAACTACCAAAAAGATATCCAGGACGACTTAGTAACGCCGCCAAAGTTCTCCTTTCTGAAATAGCTAAAAAAGATGATGGTGTATTAAGCGATAAGGCTCAAAGTATATTTACAAAAGAGACTGGGAGTAAAGAGACACGAGATTTTATTAGTTTGATTGATAGATTAAAAGATGACCTATTAATTGACGAAAAAGATGATAGATATATATTTAGATCAAAGATACTAATGGATTTCTGGCGCCGATTTCCAACGACATAAATATTGGGGAGGTATAAAAGATGAGTGAAATTTTGATTAGCAGGTATCATCCTGGTGTAGAAAGCCCAGAAACTCTCGAGGAGATATTTGTTGGCAAAGATAGAGAAGTACTGATTAGTGAATTACTTAAGGAACTAAAGAATGAAATTGAGGATAAAAACAGATATCTACAATCACACCTTATTTATGGTCCAACAGGTATTGGTAAAACATTTATCCTATGGGTCCTTTTTAATAGAATTAAAGAAGATGAAAATTTAAAAAGATATTACCTGCCTATCTTACTTCCAGAGGAACTTTTTGGTGTAAATAATGTTGCGGGAATACTCTTAGAAGCACTCAAAATTATCCTCAATGACTCTTCAAGAACCATTCCAGATGAAGATATAAGGGATTTTATAAGAGAGAAGTTAAATTGGGTAATTGAAATAGATGACAAGGATACAAGATTTGACCGCTGTGAAAGTCTTTTTGATGAGATTAGGAATAGATTCGATAAAAGGGTCATAATTATGGCAGAAAACCTTGATAAGCTACTTATTAGTTTTAAAAGGCATAAAGAGCTTGATAAATTCCTAAAAGTCTTGCCACGCTCAAAAAGCATAAAATTTATTGGCACCGCTATTACCTTTCTTGATGTACTTGGTGATATTAAGGGACCTATATACGGATATACCTATCATCATAAGCTTGAGCCTTTGAATGAAGATGAGGTATTTGAACTGATCTCAAGGTTAATAGAATTGTATTCAAAAGAGAATGAGGTTTTAATCAAATATTTCCATTCTCCAGATGGCAGAAGAAGAATCAATATTTTCAAGGCTATCTCATACCTTTGTGGTGGATTACCAAGAATGATTTTTCCACTATTTGAGATAGCCCTAAGTGAATGTAGCCGGTTATCCGATGGCAAGGAAGCAGTCCATAGGTTTGATACCTCACTTAAGTTTATGCAGGAGATGTTTGAAAGGCTTACCTTGATTTATCGAGAAAACCTATGGAGCCTACCAGAAAAAGAAAGGATGGTAATCGAGATATTAGCCTCCTCAGATAAAGCAATTAGACCAATAGATATTAAAGGAAAGACAGGTTTCAACTCAGCTGAGATATCAACATATCTTACAAGACTTATAAAAAGGGGTTGTATAAGGACATCTACTGAGGTGGATAAAAAGAAACAATTTTATATCCTATCTGAACCATTACTTTCCATCTGGTATAGATGGCGACAAGGTGCTTCCTATGAACAAAAATGGTCGTTTGTGGTTGAATTACTCTCCTGGTTATTTAAAAAAGAGGAGATTAAGAAGGTAATAGAAAAAGAGGAAACACCTGATATAATGAAGTCATTATATACTGCTGCATATGAGAGATTGAAATCTAAAATGGCAGAGGCTGAATATCTCAGAGAGATTAGGAAGGAAGGACTTAAGTCATTTGATGAGGCATTGAAGACAAAACCTGATGATGCAACAGTATGGTATAACAAAGGAGTTGCTTTAAGAAAACTTGGTAGGACTCAGGATGCAATAATCTGTTTCGATAAGGCATTAGAGATAGA
>DNCM01000074.1 GCA_003498085.1 bacterium | reverse complement strand
GGAGAGGTGCCGGAGGGGCCGATCGGGGCTGCCTGCTAAGCAGTTGTACAAATAACAGGTTGTACCGTGGGTTCGAATCCCACCCTCTCCGAATTTTGGTTGGATAGTGAATTTTTAAACTGAGGCAGAAACTTTTATTCTGTTTTCAAGCCATCCTTTAAGAAATGCCTTAACAACAAGAGGATCAAATTGAGTTCCAACCCCTTCTTTTAATTCTGCAATTGCAGCATCTGGGGTTAATGCCTTTCTATAAGGTCTATCAGAAAGCATTGCGTCAAAACTATCGGCAACAGCTAATATTCTTGCACCAAGGGGGATTTGATCCCCTTTAAGCTTTCCATATCCACCGCCACCGAACCTTTCGTGGTGGTAACAGATTATTGGAAGCATGTTCTGAAATGTCTTAAACGACTTAAGAATTTCCTCTCCTATCCTTGGATGGAGCTGGATTGTAGCAAATTCCTCCTTTGTAAGTTTTCCTGGCTTATTAAGAATTTCATCCGGAATAGACATCTTACCTATATCATGAAGAAGTGCAGCATCACAGATAAGAGCCGTATCTTCTTTTGAAAGGTTAAGGGCTTCACATATAGATTTGGCATACTGTACTACTCTTCCAGAATGACCCTCTTGATATTTCTGTTTTCCTTCTATTGTTTCAACAAGGGCTGTCATTGTGTTGAAAAATATCCTCTCAAGTTCTTCAAAGAATATGGCATGAGAAAACCCTATTTTTGAATGCTTCGCTAGTTTTTCAAAGGCCTCTCTTTCACGATGAGGAAAATCTTCGGTTTTTGATGCTCCTAAAATAAGAGTTCTCTTTTTTCCTTCGTTCTCAAGTGGTAATAAAGAAACAACAAAATATTGTGGTTTTGGTCTCTCACTACTTACTATCATTCCTCCCTTTACGATTCTTATCATTTCTCTATTAAATTCTGAAAATATCTCTTCTACTGCTTTATAAAGCTCATCATAGTATCCATCTGAAAGGAGGTTATCTGTCTTAATATAAAGTCTTCCTTCCTCATCCTCCCAAACAATAGCAAAATAGACCTCTGCTTTCACAATATCTTCCTTTAATATATCAAAAAATGTATCTGTTGTTTGTGAAACATCCATAAAGGAAAAAGAAAGGCGTGTTTGGACTTTATGGCTGAATGTAAGTTCTTGGATTTGTTTAGTTAAAATGGAATTGACCTTCTCTAAAGCAGACTTTGAAATCTTAAATCTTTCAATGGATGATGTAAGTTCCTTTATCATTTCTTCTTGTTTTATGAGTTTTTCGGTAAGTTTTTCTATTTCAATACTAGCCTTCTCAGGCTGCACTTTCCTTTTTTTTATTACATCATCAATAAGGACAATAAGCTCTTCTAGTTTGTATGGTTTTTTTATCTTACCTTCTATTTGCAAAGCCTCATCAAGAAATATCTTTTTATCAGGAGATTCAATAAGAATTATTGGAATATTAGCATACTTTTCATCACTTCTTATTAAATAACAGAGCTGATGACCATCTATTTCTGGAAGGAATGTATTTAAAATAAGAATATTGGGCATTACAGAATACATCCTTTCAAGGCAGCTTACACCATCATAGACAATTTCTACTTCATAACCTTCCTTTCTTAGGAAGCTTCCTACTTCATCAGCACTACTCTTCTCTTCAGCTAGAAAAATTTTCATTTTTATCTCCCCCTAGTAATAATTATAAAGGAAAAGTAAAAATTTGTCAATTGAACACTTTTTTCTCCTTATGAAATTGGAATAATCCTGCGTGTTTTTAAAAAGTAGTAACCTTCATAAATAAAAACTAGCCATTTTTTAATATATATCTCTATTATATATATCGGCATTTTGCAATAAATACTTTATATGGAAAATATTTTCATTTCCTAATCAGGCGCCAAATTTCATAAGTTTTTTTGCATAGGCAAGGGAAATAGACATTAAGTTTTGCATTGGAAACCTCCCTAAAGAGCCTTTTGATGCATCCCTTTCAGAGAATTTTGTAATTCCATCCGGAATACAATATTTTGAATAAATAAGTAGAGGAACTGGGTGCCAAGAATGGGCTTTTAAGAGGGCTGGAGTTGAATGATCTCCTGTGATAACAAAAACATCCGGAGACAAAGAAAGGATATCTGGAATAATTTTGTCAACATCTTCAATTGCTTTAATCTTTCCTTCATAGTCTCCATCCTCACCCTTTTTATCTGTCTGCTTTATATGAAAAAAGAAGAAATCATAAGAAGGATAATTTTCCTTTAGGATTTTTATTTGATCCTCTAAAGTTTCGCCACAATCCAGAATATCCATGCCAACAAGCTTTGCAAGCCCTTTATACATTGGATATGTTGCAATACAACAAGAGGAAAGTTTATATAATTCTAAAAAGCTTGGAATTTTTAAATAATTTGCAAATCCACGGAGCAAAACCATATTTGCTGGATATTGTGAAGCCAAGGCCTTTCTTACTTCAGAAATCCATTGATTTACAATCTCTGCTGTTTTTTTTGCATCTTCTGTTTTTGGAAAAACATCTGATAGAGGAACCCCGGTAACTTGTGGGTCTGAATCGGAAAGATCAGAAGATAGGTCATCTCCCCTAAAGATAACAACAAATCTATGTTCTTTCTCTGGAAGAACAAAAACCTCGATACCTTCTATTTTTATTTCTGAAAGAATCTTACAAAGCCCCTCGTTTTTTTCTGTCGATATCCTACCTGCCCTTCTATCTATAATTATTCCATCTTCAATTGTGCAGAAATTTCCTCTTGCACATGTATCTACTTCCTTTAGATCGAAACCAATCCCTAATGCAGACAAAAGCCCCCTTCCAATATCGTATATCAAAGGATCGTACCCGAATAGAGCTAAGTGAGCAGGCCCCGAACCAGGAGTTATTCCAGGCGCAATTGGGTCCATAATTCCGCATATTGAATCTTTGCAAAGGTTATCGATATTTGGTTTATTCGCCATTTCAAGTTCTGTTTTTCCGTCAACCGGGACACCCCCAACTCCATCTATGATGAGAAAAACGATCTTTGTCTCAGTCTTTACAGAAAGTATTTCCAAAAACTCTTGTTTCATCTACTTTTTATCTAAATTCTACTATCCTACAGAAAGAAGAAACATCTAAGCTTGCACCACCAACAAGTGTTCCATCTATATTCGGCATTTTCATAATAGAGTCAATATTGTCTGGGTTGACACTTCCACCATATAAAATTGTAATATCTTCTTTTTCCAAAACACTCCTTATAAATCTATGCATACTATCTGCATCCTCTGGATTGCAAGTATTTCCTGTTCCTATTGCCCAGACAGGCTCATATGCAATGACAAGCGAAGAGTAGGAAGTATCTTTAAGTACTAACTGTAATTGCCTCTCAACGACCTCTTTTTCCTTGCCTTCCCTTCTTTCTTTTTCTGTTTCACCGACACATAAGATAGGAGAAAGGCCAGATTTTAACGCTAGTTTTACCTTTTTGTTCACAATCTCATCTGTCTCTTCAAAATACTGTCTCCTCTCAGAATGGCCAACAATGACATATTTACATCCTACATCAATAAGCTGACCTGCAGAGATTTCGCCTGTATACGCTCCTTTTTCTTCATAATGAAGATTTTGGGCACCAAGTTTAATATTTGAACCCTTTAATATCTCTGATACCCTATAAAGTGCTGTAAATGGCGGACATAAAACAATTTCTACATTCTGAATTCTGGATTCTAGATTCCTTATTTCTTTAACTATACCTGATACAAGTTCTTCTGCCTCGGCTATTGTCTTATTCATCTTCCAGTTCCCTGCAATTATTATTTTTCTCATTTTTTTAGATAGCCTTTAAGCTTCATTCCCCCTTTAAGTTGAATTTCTATCATAACTGGAAGATTATTATCCTTCGAAAACCAAACTACAGTTCCTTCACAAGAGACCTTTTTTGCTTCATAAACCTTACCCATAACCCTAACATTTTCAATACCGTCTACTACTACCTTTGGTTTTTTAATTTTACCACAGGTTATTAAAGATATCTCTTTTACCATTCCCACATCAAGGCTTGTAGTTCTTAAGTAGTAAATTAAAGATGGAATATTGAAAATATTTTCTTTTTGGTCAAGTGTTCCTTTATAACTTTTTTTGTTGCCCCTTTCATTGATTGATTCGTTTATATAAACTGGGAGGAATGTTTCATTATCAACAATTGTTTCAATATAGTTATCAACTTTGTAGAGTCTTGAGAAGAATGGGTTTGTCTTTGTATGCGAAATAATCTTAAGCCTATTTTCAGAATGCTCATTTATCGATAATTTCTGATACCCTACATTTATTCCAGTAATCTTTATATTATAAACAAGTTCTTCTGGTATGGAAAGAGAAAAGAGAAAAGAGAAAAGAGAAAAGAGAATAAAGAATAAAACTATCTTTTTCACAGCCTAATTATTGCTTCTGCTGCTTCCTCCATTGCACCAGATGGGCCAAGTGTATCCTTAACAGAAAGAAGACTTTTTTGCATATCTTCCCTTTTTTCCTTATTATTCAAAATACTAATTGCTTCCTTTGCAATTAGTTCATCCTTCGCATTATCTCCAAGAAGCTCAGGGACAACCATTTTATTACTTATGATATTTGGAAGGCTTGCAAATTTCATTTTGACAAGATGCTTTGCAAGAAACCACGAAAGCCGATCCATCTTATAGACAACAACCATTGGTTTACCAAGAATTGTTCCCTCAAGAGTTGCCGTTCCAGATGATGTGATAAGGATGTCTGATTGTGCCATTGCGTCATATGAGTGAGAAACCATTTTAATATTAAAACCAGAAATAAATGGTTCTACAAAGCTTTTTTCGATACCGGGTGCTAGGATAATAAAAAATTGAAGCTCTGGGATGAAAGAAGAAAGGAGCTTTGCAGAATTTATCATTATAGGAAGATTCCTCCTTATTTCCTGTTTCCTACTTCCAGGAAGAAGGCTAATTGTAACCCTTTTTCTATCAAGTATTTCTAATTTGCCATTCGTTTTAACTATGTCCAATAGGGGGTGACCAATGAAGCAAACCTGTGCACCATAGGCTTTGTAAAAGTCCCTCTCAAATGGAAGGGTTGATAAAACAAGACTTACATACTTTGAAACTATCTTTGCCCTATTCCTCCTCCAAGCCCAAGCAGTTGGTGGAAAAAGCCATGCAATTTTTATATTCATCCTTTTTATTTTCTGAAGAAGGTGCAAATTAAACTCTGCCGAGTCTATTAAGACAACTATATCCGGCTTTGTCTCTTTAATAAAGCCGCAAACTTTATTTAAAAGAATAAATCCTTTTGGGATACTAAGCAGAAAATCCAAAATACCTATTATATCTAATGATATAGGAAATATTACCTTCACCCCTTCATTTTCCATTCTAATACCACCCATTCCAAAAAGCTCACAATCTGGGTTTTTTTTCTTTATCTCCTTTGCAAGATAAGCACTATACATATCACCCGATGCCTCGCCTGCAACCAACATTACCTTCATTTCTTCTTTATCTCACGAAGCCTTTTTCTCCTCAAATATTCTGCAATATATTCTTGACAAGTATCTCCAATTACACCATACCTCTTCTCATAAACAAGCTTTTCCCCTTCACCATCTAAAAACCTGTTTATGCTCTTAAAGCCCATTTTGTAATAAAACTCTCTTGAAACGATATCATCTGGGATAACTACTGTTGTCTTCTCAAGTTTATATTGAGAAAGAAAATCTTCGAGATGAGTAATAAGCTTCCTTCCAATACCTCTTCTCTGGACATCTTTTCTGACAGCAAGCCATGTTATTTCATATTCCATATGGTGAATCTGCCTTTTATAGCCAATTAGCCCAAGTGGCTTTTCTTTCTCCAAATAAACAAAAAAACCCTCTTTTTCAATTGGAGGATTTTCTATGAGATACTTTTTAATATCGTCTTTTAATCTTGCAATTCCAAGGGGATTGAAATAGTGTGGTAAATTTTCAAATATAGAAACAACATCGTCCGCCATACCTTGTTCTAGTTTTTTTATCATCAAAAAAGTTTAATAACTGCAAAACCCTTTGTCAATGCTGAACTTAAAAAATCC
>DNCM01000010.1 GCA_003498085.1 bacterium | reverse complement strand
CCAATTATTTTGGAAAAGAATTTGATTTTGTCTGCTGGAACAGATTCTATCTCCATATCTCATTATATAAATCGGCTTTTTAGGACTAAAACTTTAGAGGTTTTTTGAAGAAATCAATTCCTATTTCAAGGTAGCGGAAAATGGGAATTTACATCAAATCCGCCAGATTTTTACGGAAGACTCAATTTAACCCTTATTTCGCATTATTTTCGCTAAAGCCTTGATATTACAGGGATTTAAAAAATTTTTTTGCACTATATTTACCCTATCACTATATGTTTGTTTGATTGGCTTATCCTTTATTCCAGGCTTTTTATATATCTTTGACCCCTCAACATTTATCTCTGTAAACACCCTGATTTATCTTCCTTATGAACATAAAAAAGATGGATTTTTGATGATTTTTGGACATAGAGTGCGAAATAGGAGTTAATGGCTTTTGGCATATAGACTGCGAAATAGGGGTTAAAAGGAGTATATTTTGTTTATTTTACAATTTCCTCAACTATCTTTTCAAAAGAGCAGGATAGGGTTATGGGTTTTTCAGAAACACTTATTGCAATATCAGGATCCTTTAGGCCATGACCTGTCAGAATACAAACACCAACTAAACCTTTTTTTAAAAAGCCCATCCGAGAGAGTTTAAGTAAACCAGCAACACTTGCAGAGGATGCAGGTTCAACAAAGAGTCCTTCCCTTGCAAGTAGTTTGTATGAACAGATTATCTCATCGTCAGAAACAGTCTCAATGAGACCACCAGATTCATCTCTTGCAGAAACTGCACCTTTCCACGAAGCAGGGTTTCCTATCCTTATTGCAGATGCTATTGTTTGTGGTGATTCAATTATTCTATTTTCAACAATGGGTGCAGCACCCTCTGCCTGAAACCCGCACATCTTTGGTAAACCATCTATCTTTCCCCTTTCCTTATACTCTTTATAACCTTTCCAGTATGCTGTAATATTTCCTGCATTTCCAACGGGAATGAATTGATAGTCTGGTGCCCTTTCCAATACATCACAGATCTCAAATGCCCCTGTCTTTTGCCCCTCAATCCTATATGGATTTATTGAATTAACTAAACTTATGGGATATTTCTCTGATATTTCCCTTACAATTTTCAATGCATCATCAAAAGAACCAGAAATTGCAATTACTTTCGCACCATGTATTAAAGCCTGGGCAAGCTTTCCTTGAGCGATCTTTGCCTCAGGAACTATGACAATACATTTTATCCCTGCCCTCGATGCATATGCAGAAGCAGACGCAGATGTATTTCCCGTAGATGCACAGATAACAGCCTTTACCCCCCCTTCGATTGCCTTAGAAATTGCAAGTGTCATTCCCCTATCTTTGAATGAACCCGTTGGGTTTGTCCCTTCATACTTAAGGTAGATAGAAAGTCCTGTTTCATTCGATAGTCTTTCTGAAAATATGAGTGGTGTGTTTCCCTCAAGTAGGGTAATAATTGGTGTCTTATCTGTTACAGGTAAAAACTCTCTGTATCTTTCGATTACACCTTTATAACTACTCAATTTCTGCATTTAAACCAAAGAATAGAGGGCCTCCAACGACTATTCTTTTGTTTTCTCCTGTGATGAACTCATATACTGATTGTGGAATAAATAGATTGACATCTGATGGCCTTTGGGCAATCTTTATTTTTTTATCAAGGCTCTTTTCTCCCTTATTTATTGCATCCTCAAGCTCTGAGATAAAGCCATCCACAATAAGCTTTAAGAAAACAAGACCCGTGTTTATTCCTTCTTTATAAATTTTTTCTGTCCCTTTTAATGCCTTTTCTTCATCTGGAAGGCCGAAGATTTCGCCATTATAGACCCAAACTTTGTTTAGACCTGCAAATGAAATCAAAGGCTTTCCTTCATCCCAATTATAAACGTATACCCTTACTTCTTTCCCCAAAAACCTTCCTTCATAGCATAGAACATCGGTTGGTCCAATCTTGTCTTTTGCCTCTAATATTTTCTTGAAAATAAAAGTCGAAATTTGGCTTCCATACCTCGGTATTTTTTCAGGCAAAACAAGCTCTGCAATCTCTTGGTCTGTAAATTTTGGCTTATAAAACTGGAAAAAAACGAGTCTCCTTAAATCCTCCTCGCCCTTCAATATCCCTGCCATCCTTTCTACACCAAAGCCAAGATTAAAAACCTTATTTTTTATCTCATAGTTAGAAAGTGATGCCTTCGAATAAAAACCCAGATTTGCAATTTCGATGTTGTCTATAAAAACCTCTGTATCTGTTCCTTCCTCATAATAATTGCTTGTTATCTCCTTTATTTTAAAACAGCAGTCAGGAAAGCCAGCTTCTTTTGCAATTGTAGAACAAAGATTTTTTCCTTTGTCCAGATCAAAACTATCATCAACAACGACACAGGAAACAGAGGTGCTTTCAAATAGATGCGATGGATCTTGCCTTTGTTCCCTGCGAAATCTTGGACCTATTGAAAAAAGCATTATTGGAATACTTCTTGTTTTACAAAGGTGTGCCAGGGTCAAATACCAAGATGATGTCATATGGCTCCTCAATGTCTTTTTATAGGGAATAGGAGAAAGATTTGAAAGTTCTAAGAAAACCTCATCTACAAGCCTTATTGCTTGTTTTTGCTCTATGTCAAACCTTTTTGTTAATTCTTCGATGAAACTATCCGAAGGAATCTCCCCCTCTTTGTACTCACGAAGGAATTTAGAAAGCTCATCCCATTTTTCAAATCCCGAAACTATCTCTTCAATCCTTTCCTTTCTTTCAGAAGACAGACCAACCTCTGCCCTATCAAGCCCTGCAATGTAAAATAACCTGTCGAGGATTAGGGATGCCTCCTTTCCGTACTGAAGGAATATCTCCTTTTCGTCAACAATGATAGGATTTATGATCTCATCAAAACCAAGCTCAAGAAAAATTTCCCTAAGTTTATTCGTAAGGGATATAACTGGATGTTCTTTCCCCTTCATTTTTAAAATTATATCATCCCCCTTATTGGCTGTAAAGCCTAAAAAATATTATCTTATCACTCCAATTTTTCCAAAAGCTTTTTTGTTAATTGTAAATATATAAACTCCAGATGATAATCCTTTTTTAGGATACCAAATTTTTTTTCCATCATCTTCTGGTCTTATTTTAAGCTCGTCTATTAACTCACCAGCGATATTATATATCCTAATATCCCCATATGCAGGAAGCCTTTTTTCTACTACATTTGGATCACCAAAGATTATGAATTTATGTTTATTCCAAATAAATGGATTTGGAAATACTGTTGGTTTTACCAATACTTCAGCGTATGTCTGTGTTCCTCCGATGGTAAATAATGAAAGCTTTTCTGTAACTGTAGCTGTGATAGTGTTCGAAACAAAATTAATAAAAGAAGGAATTATGTCGCCATCCTGAAAAACACATAAATCTTTTTCCTTGATGCATTTTGCAACAACACCATCTTTTTCATCATAAGAGAATGTAATCGTTATTGTTCCATTTAAGCCTGTGATTGTTTGAGATGAAGTATCAAGTGCAATGATTTCATAGCTTATAGCAGGTTTTATCCATTCTGGAACACTTGTTGTTGACACTGTGTTTATGTTAATAGTTACAGGTACTGAAAATGTATCGGAAGGGATAAAAAGTTCTACATTATCCGTAGAAACAAGAGATTTCTCTGATGGATTGATAAAGACATTGATGGATTTTGTCGCGATTAAATCTGAAAGTCTTACTGTAATTATATCCAATCCATAATTCGGACTTTTTGTGATTGTTGTTACTATTTTTGTTTCGCTTCCTGTAAGAGTATACATTGATGGAATTATAGAGTTTGTAAGATTTGAAATTGTTATGGGTAATGCTGAGAACATAGAGGCTCCTTGAGAATCTTTAGTATATATTGTCAATGTAAATGTATTATGAGTTGTAGTGGTCTCTGGACAGGAGATAGTAAGAGAAGATGGAAGGTAAAAAAATCTCAATATAAGCTCATCCCATCCTGTATCTTTGGCAAATAGAAGATTTTGAGCTGTATAGCTTCCTAGATAATAATCATAAGATTTGGGAAAGTATATGGAAAGCCCTGTATAAGAACCTGGCGGTTTATGTGATTCAAAGATCACAGAAGGTTCAATACCTATATTTAAACATCTTGCGAAGTCATATAAATCTATATAGGATGGATCCCCATTTAATGAAAGGACTTTATTTCTTGCATCATTTATCATATCCAAAGGTAGTGATGTAATGCTTTTTAAGGATAAAGCAAGGGAGCCCATCTTTGATAGATCTATACAAGAAAGGGTAATTGAAGGAACAACTTGAGAGGGTTCACTTGATTTTATATAAGTTTCGACGATTCTTTTTCCAAGATACTCTGAACTCATTGTCGGACTTCCGACAAGGCTATTCAATATCCCTTTATAATCCCAACCATCACATGGCTCATCTTCTTCTGATGCAACCATGATATCGGCATAGTCCTTTATTTCATAAGCAACCTCTACCATTGCCATTAAACAGGCATCAAAGCCGATTAGGTCTATTTTTCCAACATTTGATAAAGCTGTCCTTAATTCACTGAGCGTAAGGGAGTCATAATTGCTCGTACTATCGTAGCATATACACTTCGGTTTTCTTTTTTCCAATGTTTTTGTTTTCCATCCACTTCCATGATCCCAAAGGATAAGTGCATAGTTTTCAGCGGGGTAATAATGTTTCGCCCAGATTATGAAATCTCTTAATGTATTTGGATCTCCCATGTTCACCTCGTCTATGTCCATTACTGCATTTTCTGGACATGGAGTCATATTCTTTGTGATATAGAATCTTTTTGTCCCTGTCCAATTACCATAGCTTGAATCATAGTATGGAATACGATCAAATTG
The DNA here is from genome assembly GCA_003498085.1 of bacterium. Lineage (GTDB taxonomy): Bacteria > UBA9089 > UBA9088 > UBA9088 > UBA9088 > UBA9088. The sequence continues at coordinate 887 of DNCM01000010.1, read as the reverse complement.
AACGACAATGCTTACATCATGTGTTGAGCCAACACTTGCCATTTCCAAAAAATCATTAATTGCAGCATTTTCCAAATCATTATCCCCATCCAAGTAGACCATGAATGTCCATTTCTTGAGAGAAGCAACTAATGCATTATATGCATTTATCCTTTTCCCTATATTCTGATTTCCAATATCACTAGCATTCTCCTTTATAATTTTTGCAACCTGGGCATTTGTCAAAGATGGATTTTTTGAGAAAATAAGCCCTGCAAGACCAGCAACAAATGGACATGCCATTGAAGTACCATATCCATAGCCGTAGCTACCTTTATCTGTCCTAAGTGTACTATAGATGTCATCCCCAGGTGCGGCTATATCAACCCAGTATCCATAATTTGAAAGCCAAGCCTTATAATCATCTTGATTTGTTGCCGCAACTGCCATAACATTGTCATATGCCGCAGGGTAAAATTTGGTGTCATTACCGTCATTTCCACAAGCAGCAACAAGAAAGATCCCTTTTTCATATGCATAATCACAAGCCCTTTTGAGCGTTTCAGCTGGAGGTGTCCTATCACCAAAGCTCATATTGATCACTTTTACACCAGGGTAATCTGCCGCATATCTTATTGCTAAAGAAATTTTGGCGTCATTGCCATATCCTCCTTGATCGAAGCATTTTACAGCCAGTAGCTTACAATTCCAAGCAAGACCTGCAACTCCAATATTATTATCGGTTGATGCACCTATAATACCCGCAACATGGGTTCCATGGCTATGTTTGTCTGAATAGTCGTGGTCATCCATTGGACAATCATCATTATTCACATAATCATACCCTTTAATAACTTTATCTTTTAAATCAGGATGGTCATAGTCAACACCTGTATCCAAAACTGCAA
>DNCM01000077.1 GCA_003498085.1 bacterium | reverse complement strand
TGTACCTTCCGAGTACACAAAAAACAATATTTTCCTTGCAAGCCATTTTTATTTGAGCATATAATAGTTGAGTGGATTTGCTTATTATCGGTGGAGGCCCTGCAGGATTAACAGCAGGGATGTATGGAGCAAGATTTGGACTTGATTGTTTGATTGTAGAAAGTCAAAATATCCCATCTCAAGCAACGCTTACATCAAAAATAGAGAATATTCCTGGTATTCCATCGATCTCTGGCTTTGATTTTGTGAATAATCTTAAGAAACAGGTAAAGGATCTTGGTATTAAATTTGCTTTTGATGATATAAAAGGCATGATAGATAAAAATGGTCTATGGGAGGTTTACGGAGAAAGAAACTATATCGCTCCTTCCATGGTCATTGCAACAGGACAAAGACCAAAAAGATTGAATGTTCAAGGTGAAGAAAGATTAATTGGAAGAGGGGTTTCATATTGTGCTACTTGCGATGGCCCATTTTTTGCTGAAAAGGATGTTGCTGTTGTTGGGGGTGGAAATTCTGCATTAGAAGAAGCATTGTTTTTGACAAAATTTGCAAGGAAGGTTTTTCTTATCCACAGAAGAGATGAGTTTAGAGGGGTAAAAATCTTTGAAAAGAATGTATTTTCAAATAAAAATATAGAGGTTATTTTTTCTTCTTGTATTGACGAAATCCTTGGAGATAACAAGGTAGAGTGTGTTTTGGTGAAGGATCTAAAAACTGGAAAAATAGGAGAAATTAAGACAGATGGCGTGTTTATTTTTGTTGGTTCAATTCCAAACACAGAGTTTGTAAAAGATCTGCTCTATCTTGATGACAATGGTTATATCGTTTGTGATGAGGAGATGAGAACATCAAAAAGGGGAATCTTTGGATGCGGTGATGTTAGAGAAAAATCCCTTCGTCAAATAGTAACAGCATGTTCAGATGGTGCCATTGCTTCACATTCTGCACATTTGTATCTTAAAGAAAGGGAGGTGATAACATAAATGGAATGCAGAAAAAATGAGAATTTGACAAAATGTAACTGTACATATGAACCTTGTTCAAGGAAGGGTATATGCTGTGAATGCCTTCATTATCATTTAAAAATGAGACAAGTTCCAGCATGCTTTTTTTCGCCAGACATTGAAGCAACATATGATCGTTCGCTTAGGAGATTTGTTAGTCATTTAGATACTTAAAAATTGTGGAGGCTAGTTAGGATTAGAAATACCTTACTTCAAATCTGTCAAGACCATCTTGAGTATTTCCATATTCTACTTTAATGTCAGAAACACGAGCTCCCCGCGGTCCCCTCCTACACCATTCAACAAGCCTTTTTATATCTTCTTCTTTTCCCTCTGCATAGACTTCAACCTTACCATTTTTTAAATTTCTTACCCATCCAACAAGACCAAGACTTCTTGCAACATCCTTTGTATTTGCCCGAAAAAATACCCCTTGAACTAAACCAGAAACAAGAATATGGCAGCATATGTTCATTCTGGAATTGGAATAACTACTGTAAAAGTGGCTCCACCACTTTCGTTATTAAAAACATTAATGGATCCCTTGTGCTTTTCTATGATTTCCCGAGATATGGAAAGGCCAAGACCTGTTCCCCTTATTTTTGTTCCAAAGAATGGATCAAATATCCTATCTTTTATATCTTGAGGAACTCCTTTTCCCGTATCAGATATGGAAACTTCAATGTTAGAGTTAACAACACAGGATTTTATCGTAATCTTTCCGATTAATTCTCCTTCTGGATGGAAAACACCTTCTTCTTCCATTGCCTGGACAGCATTTATAAAAATATTAGTAAATAGATTGTGTATCCAATGAACATCTATTAAAACAGAGGGGATATCTTCTGAAAATTCCTTTTCAACTTCAACCTTTTTAAGCTCATGAGACAGGCTTCTTAGGGCTTCCTCAATACAATCGTTTATATTTGCAAGCTCTTTCTTCAAAGAAACTCCTTTTACAAATCCCATTGTCTCTTCAACAACAATGTTTGATCTTTCTTCTGCCCTTCCTATCATATCTAAATATTTCATAAGTTCCATAGGGACCTTTTTTTTCAAAAAATAGACATTACTTCTTATGATTGCCAGAGGATTTTTTAATTCATGACTCATACGTGATGCCATAGTCCCAAGTGCTACCATTTTCTCTTGATGTGCAATCTTTGCTGTCATTTCTTCGAGTTCTTTTGTTCGTTCTTCTACCTTTTTTTCAAGTTCATCTGCCCACCTTGTCTTTTCTTCGTATAACAGAGCATTTTCCAAACCAATGCTTGCTGCTCGCATAAATGTATGCAAGATATCTTTATCATGCTTTGTAATTGTTTCTTTTGATGTTGCAATTAAAAGAAGGTATGTTGGTTTTTCTTTGATATGCAGTGGAACATCAACAAAATTTTTTGCTCCCAGCATAAGTTGTATTGCATCGCTTTGTGACTCACCAATTACCTCTCCAATAAAATCTGCTAGTCTTTCTTTTATAACAATTTTTCCAGACGAAACATCAGGTAAGAATGGAAGTTTTGAAACAGGTGCTTTTATATTCTCTATCTTTTCCTCCAAAATATCCTCTATTGCCTGCTTCATCTGAGTATCTCCTGAAAATATATGGTCTTGTGAATATTCTCCATCTTCTGAAAGCTTGCTTACAAGGATATAATCGTAGCCAAGTTCAGTAGTCAAATCCTCAATTATAAGACCTATTATCTCTTGAGAGTTAAGCCTTGTTGTCATTTTGGTTGTGATCTTTGAAAGAAGCTCTATTTCTTTATTCCTTTCCCTTAAGTCTCTAATTGTTGCCTTGAGGCTTCTTTCAATAACTGTAAAATCCTTTGCTATTTCTCCTATTTCATCCTGTGTTTTCAGCTCTATTGGATAATCAAGGTTTCCAGATGCAACGGTTCTTGTTGCAAGGGAAAGTTTAAAAATTGGAGAAAGGATCTTTTTTACAAGAATTGATAAAATTATAAGAAGGACGAGGATAGTAATACCGAGAAAAAGGATAAGCTCTTGGGAAACCCTGTTTATAAATAGCTCGATCTCTTTTGGACTGATACCCAGTGTAATGAGAAGCTCCTTCTCTTTTGTTGTAAAAAATAATATTAAAAGAGAAATAACAACAGTGACTGTTGTAAGGATTAAGAAGATAATCTTTACTTCAATGGTAAATTTTTGTTTTATCATAAAGCTTTTTGTATAAGAGAGATTAAACAATCGGGATCAAATGGTTTATAAAGTATAGTGTATGCCCCTTCGTCTAAGCATAAAGTAGCTTTTTCGTTCATTGCTCCATTTTGGCGTGCTGTTATTATGACAACAGGACTTTGTAATCCTTCTTTTTTAAGACTTTGGAATATTTCATATCCATCCATGTTTGGCATTGCAATATCAAGGAGAATCACATCTGGTTGTTGCTGCTTTGCTTTCTTTATTGCCTCACTTCCGTTTAAAGCATAGCCAACATTATATCCTTCATCTTTAAGGATAGATACAATTGATTCCACCATATCCTGATCGTCATCAATTACAAGTATTTTTGCCATTTTTAAAAGTTCAAAATACTCCTTCTACACCTTTTATTTTATTAACCTTTGACATTAAGATCTCCTCAACAATTCCTTTAATACTTGCCCTTGCACCTGGACATCCAGAACATAAACCAGTAAGCCTAATTTTGACTATTCCATCTGATGATAAACCAACAAATTCACAACCTCCCCCATGGCTTGCAAGTATCGGCGAGATATCTTCCTCTATGACCTTTTTTATCTTTTCTTCCATTACACCATTCCTATCGGGGTGAGTGGATTTGAACCACCGACCTCATGGTCCCAAACCATGCGCGCTGAACCGGGCTACGCTACACCCCGATCATTCCCTCTAATTTTTTCTTTAAAACATCTTTACTAACTAACCCTACTATTTCATCAACAACCTTTCCTTCTTTAAAAAACTTCAAAGTAGGAATGCTCATTATTTCATATTTTATAGCTATATCTCTATTCTCGTCAACATTAAGCTTTCCTATTTTTACCCTTCCTTCATATTCCACAGAAAGCTCATCAATGATAGACATTATCATCCTACAAGGCCCACACCAAGCTGCCCAAAAATCAACCATAGCTGGAATACGAGCATCGAGGACTTCCCTATCAAAATTCTCCTTTGTCAGTTCAATTATCACTTCGTTTTATCTTCTCTCTATATCCTACACAAGCGGGAGAAGGG
>DNCM01000036.1 GCA_003498085.1 bacterium | reverse complement strand
AAGGTAGCGGAAAATGGGAAGTTGGGGAAGTTCTGACTTTCAACATCAGCATTTGCATTCTTCATACCTATATTTAAGGAATTTTACATCTATTTGGAAATGGGTAAGGGCTTTTATATACTTTGCTTTTTGCTCTCTTAATTCAATCTTTCTTTTATATTTCTTCTTCATTAAGGTAAGATGAACCATTTTTTAAACAAATTCCCAAATACTTGTTTAAGCCTTTCTTTATATCCATTCCCACACATTTTAATTCAGCTTTAAAATCCCTACTAAGGGGGTCAGCTTTTACCTGCCCATTTCCATTTAAGCCGATAACGGCTATTCCTTTTTTTCTCCGACAAACCAGCTCGTCCTTTTTTTAAAAAGAAAGTTAAATGTTGTAAGACTTCCATAGATTCTTGTGATATACTGATGTAGATCAATCCTATCCTCATCTGTAAGCTTTGGGTGACTATTTAGCTTTGCCTCAAGAACACGTAACCTATCTCTGATCATCACGATCTTATGGAAAAACTTCTCTATTGGCAAAACAAATTCCTTAAGATCCTTCCTTCCAGGTTTTATAATTATAGAACCATCTTGCCATCTTTCCCCAAGTTCACCCTCGAAATATTTAAGGCCCTTATCTTCTAACTCTTCTCTTATAATTTCCCTTATCTTCTCATAATCAATCTCCATAGAACACACCCCCTTTTATCATATATACTTTATCAAATTATTTTAACCAAAGGAACCATATCATAAACAGTCCAAACAAAAAGCAGTAATAAGCAAAATAGTGAATCTTTCCCTTTCGGACAATACGGGCAAGGAGGCTTAAACAGATAAGCCCAACGATGAACGAGACAATAAAGCCGGCAATATAAGGAAAAAGAAAAACAGGTTCTTTCCCTTCGAGTACTTCCTTAAGTTCTAAAGTAAATGCCGCAAAAATAGCGGGAATAGAAAGGAGGAATGCAAAATCAAAGGCAAATTTCCTCTTAAGCCCAAGGAATAAACCAGCTGATATACAAGCACCTGAACGAGAAATCCCTGGAACAACAGCAAATCCTTGAAATATACCAATTATTATGGCATCTAAAATATTCATTCTCTCCTTCCTCTCTTTTGTAAACCTCGTAAGAAAAAGTAAAACCCCTGTTATAAGGAGAAAACAAGCAACTTCAATAGGACTTTCAAATAATCTATCGAGGATATCTTTAAATAAAAATCCAATAATAACCGTTGGAATTGTCCCTATGATGATAAGAAAACCAAGTCTTGCGTCATCATTTTTTTCAAATCTAAAAATGGATATTGTTATATTTTTGATTCTTCTAAACCAAAAAACAATTACTGCAAATAATGTTCCTAAATGAATCACAACATCAAAAAAAATGGATGGAAAAGGTATATTTAGAAGTGCAGGAGTAATGACAAGATGGGCACTTGAGCTTATCGGCAAAAATTCTGTAAGCCCTTGAACTATTCCAAGTATTATTGCATCAAAGAAGTTCATCGATATGAAAAACAGGGCCATCTTTGCAAATCCTTTTATAGCCCTCCCTTGTCTTATAAGCACAGCCAAGGCATGCACCAACACCACACCCAATCATTCCTTCAACAGAAACCTGGCCCTTTACATTTCTTTCTTTTGCAATTCTAACCACAACTTCAAGCATGGGCCGTGGACCACAGGCATAAATGTAAGCTGATTCGGTAATAAAATCATCCAAAAAATCCGTAATATTTCCCTTTTTCCCATAACTTCCATCATCTGTAGATATTACAGGTTCATATTCTTTTAGACGGTCTATACACAGAAGTTCATCCTTTGTCTTTGCACCATAAAGAATCTTTGGATTTTCTAAGATTTCAATCAATCCAAATAAAGGTGCAATACCAATTCCACCTGCAACAACAATAAGATTCCCTTCTTCTCTAGAAAACCCCCTTCCGCAAGGACCGAGGATATTTACAACATCGCCATTTTTAAGCCTACTTAAAAATTCTGTCCCAGGGCCTACTTTTTTATAAAGAATCTCAATTCCTTCTGAATAAACACTATGAATGCTAAAAGGCCTCCTTAAGAATACATTATTACATAGGATATTGACAAACTGTCCAGGTCTTGAGGCAAAATCACCTACAGTGAATCCTATTTTGAAAAAACTTTCAGAAACTTCATAACAATAATCAACCTTTACATCTATCAACTTTGGACTATGCATTCTTTATGGCATCAAAGCTATCCTTGTATCCTCTTGTTTTTCTAGAATTATCCCATCGACCTTATATTTTTTCAAGATAAAATGGGTTGTTGTCGATGTAACATTTTCTATTATTGCAAGCCTTTCTGCAACAAAATAGGCAATATCCTTCATTGATTTCCCCTCAACAACAACAGCGAAGTCATAAGCACCCGACATCAAATAAAGAGAATGAACTTCCGGATATTGAGCTATCCTACTTGCAATAGCATCGAATCCTTTATCACGCTCTGGAGTTACCTTCACATCAATAAAAGCAAAAACCTTTTCCTCCTCTACTTTCTCCCAGTCAATTATGGTCTTGTATTTAATTATAGCCCCATCCTTTTCAAGCTTTTCTATACTATTTTTTACCTCGTCAACACCCATTCCAAGCATTGTTGCAATTTTCTCGCAACTTGCCCTTCCATCGTTTTCAAGAACCTCGAGGATTTCCTTCATTTTTTATCACCTCCTATCTAAATTTCATCAAATGACTGATACATCGACTAGTTTGAACAATAGTCTTTTCAAAAAAGAAAGAAGAGAAATCCTATTTTCCCTTATTTTCTCATCATCCACCATAACCATCACATTGTCGAAAAACTTATCTACTTCTTTCTTTAGGGATGAAAGGATCGTAAATCCTAGAGTATACTCCCTTTTTGATATTGTATCATCTAACTCCTTTTCTGCCAATTTAACAGCATCATAAAGGCTCTTCTCTTCCTTTTCACAAAAAAGCACCTCATCAACCACCACAGCAGGCTCTTTTTCTCTTAAGATATTCATAACTCTTTTTGCGTAAGTTTTAAGGTCAAGGAAATCAGAAGTTTTAGTGAATGAAGAAAAGGCATTAAGCCTTTCATGAGTATCGATTATATCATCAAATCCACAGTTTAAAATAGCCGTAATACAAGGCTGGGGGTATTTTCTGGAAAATATGAATTCAAGTCTTTGCCTGAAGAATAAAAGGAGTTCATTGAAAATTCTCTCCTCCTCTATTTTATAAATCCTTAAAGATTCTCTAATGAGCGATTCAAGAGATAACCTATTTTTAAAATTTGAAGAAAGGATGATTTCAACAATAGAGTTTCCACACCTTCTTAAGCCATAAGGATCCTCTGAGCCTTTTGGAAAAATTCCAAGGTTAAAATAACCAACAAGTGTATCCATCCTATCTGCAAGGTTTATTATTTTTCCAATCGTAGTCTTTGGAACAAGAGAATAATGCTCTCTCAATGCGTCTGCTATTTTCTTTGGATATCCTTGCTTCAAAGCACAGTAATAGCCCATGATCCCCTGAAGTTCTGGAAATTCACAAACTATCTGCGTTCCAAGGTCAGCTTTTGAAAGAAATGCAGCCTTTGATACATATTGAATATCGTTCTCTGGAACAAGCCTTAAGGCTATGCTTGTTGAAAAAGCAACAACCCTCATCGTCTTATCATAAAGAGAACCAAGTCTTTTTTGAAAAATAACACCTTTTTGCTTATCAACGAATCTTTCTAAGGGTGTTTTTAAATCCTCCTTGAAAAAGAAAGATGCATCATAAAGCCTTGCAGAAACAACCCTCTTATGTCCTTCCCTTATTGTATTTTTAGCATTCTCTCCTCCATTTGAGACAACAAGGAAATAGTTAATAAGCCCTGTTTTTTTCATAAGTGGAACATATCTCTGGTGATGAATCATTGATGCGATAAGAACATCATCTGGAAGTCTAAGGAATTTCTTAGAAAAGGAACATTCCATTATAACTGGTGACTCAACAAGAAAGACAATTTCAGAAAGTAGGCGTTCATTAAGGTATGGCTTTGATTGGTGCTTCTTTGCCATTTCTTCTAATTTATTTAAGATAAACTTTCCTCTTTCATTATGATCAACAATGATACTATTTTCTCTCAAAATAGAAATATAAGAATCTACGGACGGAACATAGATTGCCCCTTTTCTTGTTCTTAATCCAAATGTCTTGCTAGAAGAAGAAACACCCTCTATCTCAAAATTAATAATTTCATTATCCAAAAGGCAGAGTATCCACCTTATTGGCCTTGCGAATGTGAAATTTGTCTTCCATCTCATTGATTTTGGAAAGGATAATGAGCTTATTAACTCTCTAAGTATGTTACCTAAAATATGCTTTGTCTCTTCTTTCTTTTTCTTTTTTACGATACTGTAGTATTTTTTACCATTTCTTTCTTTTATTACAAGCTCCTTTATTGATATACTATGTGCCTTTGCAAATCCATCTGGAGATGATGTAGCGGGAGGGCCAATTATCTCAATCTCTCTATCTTTTTGCCTTTTTGGAATACCTTTTAGAAGAAGGACAAGCCTCCTTGGCGTTCCATAAGTCTTCGATGAATTTGGAATAATCCCTTGTTTTTCAAACAAAGAGTAAGCATTTTCTTTTAACTGCTTAAGGCTTGGTTCAATCCATAACGCTGGAATCTCCTCGCATCCAATCTCTAACAAAAGATTCATATAAGAAGTATAACCCTTCTTCATTTTTCCTGTCTAGATATTTTTGACAAAAAAGTAATAAAAAAGGTAGAATGTCTTTTATGTTTATAAAAAAGGTAATTTCTTGTATCTCATCACACGACATGCTTAAAAAGGGTGATTTTGTATTAATCGCCACATCGGGTGGTCCTGATTCAACATGCCTTGCTTATATCCTAGATTTGCTAAAAGAAAAATTTGAAATAAAAATTGCCTTATGTCATTTCAATCATAAGCTTAGGAAAAATTCATATGATGACTTAAAATTTGTTGAAGATCAAGCAAGGAATCTAGGATGTGAGTTCTATTGTGAGGAATGGGATGATCCAGTTCGTCCACAGAGAGAGGCACGCATTGCAAGGTATAAATTCTTTGAAAAAATAGCAAAAGAGGTTTCTGCAAATAAAATTGCATTAGGCCATAATCTTGATGATTGTATTGAGACAATAATTTTCCATCTGATAAGGGGAGAGGGACCATTGAGCATACCTCCAAAAAGAGAACTTGATTTTCTTACTTTTATAAGACCATTAATTTCTATTGAAAGAAAAGAGATTGAGGTATTTCTTTCTGAAAAAAACATCTCTTTCGTAAACGATCCATCAAACAAGGAACTAGCCTATACAAGAAATAAAATAAGAAACATTCTTATCCCAATGATCTCTGAGCTAAATCCAAGCTATAAGAAGGCATTTGTTAAGCTTTCGAAAATATGGGAGGGGGAGAGGGATTATTTCAAAAAGGAAGTAGAAAAAATAATAAAGGAAATAAGAACAGAAGATGGCCTTTCTATCAAAGCACTTTCAAAATATCACCCTGCACTCATTGCTCATATTTTAAGGGAAAAACAAGACATTGGATTTTCCCAGATAAACGAGGTTTTAAGATTTATATCAAAAAGATCCTCTGGAACAGTTGAGCTTGGAGGGGGAAAGTTTATAAAAAGAAAAAGAGATAAACTGATATGGATTGGATAGAACCACAGTCTTTCTATTCTTATTTCTCCGAAATACCAAACTCATTCATTCTAGAAAGTAAAGGTGGAGGTCCAGAAAAGATAGCAAGATACTCATTTATTGGACTTTCTCCGTTTTTAAAAATCGTTGCAAAGAATGGGGTTGTCTCTGTTAACGGCTGTATATACAAAGAAAATCCATTCTTTGTTTTAAGAAAAACCATTAAAGAGGCAAAGAGCAATCAATACTATAAAGGTGCTTGGGGTTATTTTGGATATGACCTTGCCTCATCTATTGAAAATCTATCGATGAAAAATATCGATGATATCAACATGCCAGATATGTGGCTTATGTTTCCAAAAACACTTGTTGTCTTTGACCATAAATTGAGAAAAATAGAGGTATTAGGCGATATACCAAGACTAAAAAATAAGCCTAAAATAAGTAAAAAAATAAAAAAAGGATCAATTAAGTCAAACTTTACAAAAAAAGCATACATCGAAATGGTAAAAGCTGCAAAGGAGTATATAAGAAAAGGTGATATCTATCAGGCAAATCTATCTCAAAGGTT
>DNCM01000083.1 GCA_003498085.1 bacterium | reverse complement strand
ATCAATGGAATAGTAGATATTCGTGGTCCATGATAAAAAACAAATAAAATAGTACAAATAAATGTCGATTTTTCCCTCAAGGTATAATCTTTAGGATATTTTTTGCATATTCTACCCCCTATCCTTAAACCTCAAAACCTTATCGCTGAAAATTGGTTTCAAAAGAGGCTTCTTTTAAAAGATTTTTTGTTTTCTTTTTGTTTTCCTTGTTTAGCCATTCTTTTTCTAGTTATTTCCAACTAATAAACATACTTATCGCCAAGAATTACTGGTTAAAATGATGAAGGTAAACCAGAAGATATCAGGTTGTTTTAGGAATAAAGATGTGCAAGATTCTTCTGTAGAATTAGAGGCCATATTTCTACAATGAGAAAACAAGAACAGAATGTAATTGAGCTAATGTTTTCAAGGGTAAACACTTTAAAAGTCTTATCTATGTTTATGATGATAGGTAGGCTGAATAGTTACATAATTTTTACTGATAAAACCAATAGTATGTCATGAAATAACTTAAGCGGTGCTTATCAACAACCTCAAATTTTACTTCTGTCTCATTAGATGTTATAAAACCTGCTGGAATCACAACCATTGGTTCATACCATAGGGATGTTTCAAGACTTCCCTTTGTATTCCTCCACCATGCAGCTGGCTGTCCCTGTATGTATACACCAATAGAAAATGGACTTGTTACCCTTGCTACGATTACAAGCTCTTTGTTTGGAATAGTTTTTATCTTGAAGCTTTCTCCTCCACTTACTACCCTTCCACCATCTGCAACGATATTTGCAGGTTCTTCTCCATAAGATGCATATGTTGCAAATGTTCTTTTTGGAAGCCCTGGTTCGGCTTGCCAGGTTCTATAAGAATGTCTTCCTTCGTCTTCAACATCTGCAATGTCTATTGAGTCGACTAATTTTTTTCCAGCAAGTTTTTCCTTTGTTGCCGAAAGCTTAATGGTGTCTCCTGAATTTGGCGCCTTAAAATCTGCCTTATAAACCTTCATTGGGTCACTTCCTGCACCCGCCATCGTTGGCTCAAAAAGCCCAAATGAGCCTATTTCTTGGCCAAGAACATAGTTTCCAAATCCAAACCATGTTGGATAAATGATAAAATAATCCGGCCTTCTATCTAATCTTTCCAAAAACTCATAGATTGATCCATTTCCTCCATTGCAGTGTGTTGATGACCTAACGATCTTTGGATAGCATAAGCCAACAAGGTCAATGCAATATCTCTGACTTATATACTTTATTGCACCCGCATCATTTATGGCAATTGATGAACCTGGCGGGATATTTTTAGAAACCCATTCACCTACAGTTATCTGCTGAAGATAGATATCTTTACAATTCTTTCCGTAAGCAACTGCAAAGTATAGAGATGTAAGGAAGGCAAAGAATAGAAAAAAGCCTGATATGCCAATAAATGGTTCTTTTTCTTTTGAAAAATACGATACCAACTGATAAATCCCGCCAGCAGTCATGATTAAAAATAATGGATAGTAAGGGGTTATATACCTATGCCAATGATCATTTGCAGGTCTTGTTGCAGATGTTGTCAAAACACCAACAAAGAACCATATACAAGCCACTGTATAAGGACCGAACTTTCTTGACCCTATTTCTTTGATCATATTGGGGAATACACAGAAGATATAGAAAAACAGAGTAAATGGGGCAATGTAAACTGCAACATAACCAGAATTTGCATTCAAAACCTGGATGTAATCCCCAGCAAGACCTCCAAATATATCTTTAATGACAAAAAATGAAAACCTTATCGCTGTTGCAAGGCTGTCGAAGAAAGATGGATCTCCCCTTGTTAAGATTGATTTTGCAACCATTGTATTGAAATTTATTGAACCTGTCAATGTAAGGTTTAGCAAAAGTTGAATAGCTCCTACACCAACTGGAATGATAACAAGTGGAATTTGGTGCATTGGACATTTCTCATTTTTTGGGGCAATAATTTGATGGAAAAGGATAAGGGAAAAGGTAACGCAAGAAAAAATAAATCCCTCTGGACGCGAAATAGACATTAAAGAGGCAAAAATTGAAAAAAGAAGAAAATTTTTCTTCTCATAGCTAACTACAAAGAAATAAAATGAAATAATACTCATTAGGGCAAAAATCCCTGTATCCATTCCAGATAACACTGCCCAGATATACGGACCAGTTAAAATTACAAGAAATGCCGAGACAACTCCGCAAGATGTAGAAAATAGCCTTTTTCCGATAAGATAAGCAAAAAAACCCGATAAAACTAAGATAATAAATGACAAGAACAGGGAATACTTGATTATACTCATATGAGAAAAGCCAATGAGAAATCCTAGTACAAGGAGGAGTTGCCAAAGGAGACTTGTTATACCTGTTGTTGCAGAGTCTTCTATATTGTATTTCATAAAATGGCCATCTACTAGATTACTTGCATATTGGAAGAATATGAATGGGTCATCTAAAGGAAGGGATAGATTTCCCCCGCAGTAATAAAGCATCGTACAAACATAGAAAACAAGATAGATAAAAGAAACAGAAAAAATAGATAAAAATACCCAAAGATCAGTTATTTCCCTTTTTTTCTTTGGCATTATTACCCAAGCCCTTTTTTATTTCCCTCCTACCCCAATGAATGGGACAGAGTCGGATGTTACCTGAGGAAGGATACCATTCCATTTTTCTATTGCTTTAATCTGTGCCTCAATCTGCCTTAGTTGGACAAGTTGCGAAGTAACCTGCTCTTTCTGGAGTCTTAATGCCTCTGCCTCTGCCTTTGCCTGTGTAATCTTCTGCTCTGCCTCTATCTTTATCCTTTCAAGGTCCCTTTGTGCCTTAAATGCTTGCTGCTCTGCAACCTGCTTTGCCTCAATTGCAGAGGTGAATTCTTGGGAAAACTGAAAGTCTACAATTGAAAAATCATCGACGATTATATTATAGGTTCTTAACCTTGCTGTAAGAAAATCTTTTATCTCATCCTTCACGTTCTCCCTTTGGGTTATAAGCTCAATGGCTGTGAATTTTGCTGTAACTGCCTTTACTACTTCCTGAACCGCTGGATCGATGATCCTTGCTTCATACTCTTTACCAATAGTTTGATAGACCCTATTTGACATCTCTGGAAGGATATGATAATTTAAAGCAATTGTTGAATATGTCCTTTGTAAATCGCGAGAGGCTGCATCTGCACTTGTTTCTCTCTTTTTTATCCTAACCTCCATTGGAACAATCCATTGGATGAATGGTATTCTAAAATGGATACCCTCTGGTAAAACTTTATTTTGGACAGCACCAAGCTGAACCACAATACCCCTATGCCCTGGACTGATAATCACAAAGCACTGTGGAATAATGAATATTGCAATCATAACTGCAATTACCACTTTCCAATTGATTTTAACAATATCTCCAACATCAACACTTCTTCTCATTTTCCAAACCTCCTTTTAAATTTTCTTTCATTAATACTTAATTATATACTTTTCTTCCTGAAATTTCCAAGAAAAAATTTTTATACGAAAGTGACTGCGTTACCCACAAGGTAACCACCCCCTATACTGTACTCGTTCCTAAAGAGGCTATAGAAATCTTCTAAGATAGATGGTGGTAGATTTAGAATACTGGGGTTGATTGTTTTGGTGTCTCTTATCAAGATGTCATAGGGACTCATCTTATCTTTCCATCTGTTCTTTCTCTTGTAGTTGAAATATAGTTGATAAGTATAA
>DNCM01000107.1 GCA_003498085.1 bacterium | reverse complement strand
TAGTCTATGTTAGCATCTAGTTCTTAAGCTCCTCCCAAAGCCTAAGAATCTATCTCTAACACCCATCAGATTTTCCTCCTTTATTTGATTGAGGAACACCGTGTTTTTTAATTTTAAGAAGAAAAGAAAGATTTCTATTTTTTGTTTTACTAAGTTAGGGAAGTTCTGGGTTACCGTTGAAATTCTAAAGGATTTGTAATATAATATTTTTTTAAGATGAAAATATTGCTTAGCCTTTTCTTTTTTATTTTAATACCCCTTCTTAGTGCAGGATCGGGCAATAAACATATTATTGTTGCCTATGATATTTCGAAAAGTATGAGAAATAACCCTGATTGCCTTTTTAGAATAAATAATTACTTAATTGAACTTTTATTTAAAGATATTCCCAATGTATCTAGAGAAGACAATCTAATACTTAATGAAGAAAGCAAATTCCCACTCCTTGAGGTAGGAGATAGGATATCTTTTATTAAATTTGGTACTTCCCCAATTAAAAACCCAGAGATAAGTCTTATCTATGATGAATCTTTTGACCTTAGAAGTTTTTTTAAAAAGCTTCTTCCAAAACAATATGATTTTATAGAAGATTGGACATACATTGATCTTTTATATGCCAAGTGTGGGGAAATTTTTTTGAGACATATGGAGCTTTCTCTAATAAGAATTACTGTCTCTGATATGGAAAAAAGCCGGATGCCAACAACGCCCCCTGAACAAGAAAAGATATTTTGGTATAGAAAAAATTTCTCTGAAAGATGCATTTTAAATATCCAAGCCTGCAAGTTTTTCCTTGATGTTGTTGAGGTTATCCCTCCAAAGACAGGTATCGATGTTATTTATCCAAGACCGTTCGAGGTATATTATAAAAACAAAGAAATTCTTCTTAAGATAAGGATTCTTGATAGGGGTAAACCAGTTTTTTCTAAAGACTGGAAAGTCTTTGCTATTTTTTCTCATGACAAAAAAGAAGTAAAGAAACCCCTTAAAGAACAGGGTGGAATTTATACGGGAATAATCAAGGTTCCAAGTAATTCTTTTTCACTTTCATTTTTTGCAAGTGATGGCGAAAAAAGATTTAGAACGGACGAAATGTCTTTTGCACTTGTGGAAGGAAAGAAAAATACATTTCCATATATTCTTAGTCTTATAACTTTAATTTTGCTATTATGGTATTATCTAAAAAAACCTTATAGAGTTTGGATAGAGAGAATGGACTTTACTCCTCCAAGAATGATCAGTTTTAAAGATAAAGAGGATATAATCTGGCTTGGTGAAAGAAGGAATGAAAAATATGTTGATCTCGGCCTTCCTTCATATTCTGTTGTCTATCAAGGAAAAAAACTTGTTCTTTGGAAGGAGGAAAAGGAAGAAGGGATGTCGATATTGCTAAACCAATGGTTGTCACCAGAAGATGGTATTTCATTAAGATTTTCCAAAAAATTGATAAAAAAAGGTTATATTGAAAAAGAAAAGGAAGAGGTAGACTTCTACAAGTTATAAAAATAATTAACTTAATGGATCTGTTATTCCAGCAGAAGAAAAGCCTTTTTTTCTTATGATACAGCTTTCGCATTCATTACAAGGTTTTTTTTCACCTTTATAACAGCTCCAAGTAAGTTCAAATGGAACACTAAGTTCTTTTCCTAAAAGGATTATCTCCTTCTTTGACTTATTAATCAATGGCCTTTCGATAGATATGGGGTATTCTGTAATTCCTGCTTTTGTCCCAAGCCTAGCAGTCTCAAAAAAGCTTTCTAAAAACTCATCTCTGCAATCAGGGTATCCTGAAAAATCAATTGTATTTGCACCAACGAATATACTCTTTGCAGATATCTCTTCTGCATAAGAAACTGCAATACTTAAAAATATAAGATTTCTTGCAGAAATGTATGTCTGTGGAATAATATTGGTATCTATTTTTTCTCTTGTAAAAAGACTTTTATTCTTATCGATAAGGGATGATGAAAGCCAAGGAAGCTTTAATTTTACAACAACAATATCTAAACCCAGCTTCTCTGCTATTTTTCTTGCTGAAGCAAGCTCTTTCTTATGCCTTTGTCCGTAGTCAAATGAAAGGAGAAATGGAAGAAAACCTTGTTTTTTTGCGATATATAGACAAACAGACGAATCAATCCCTCCAGACAGAAGGACTACCGCCCTATTTTCCAATAGTTTTTACAATCCCCATAATATACCTTGAGCTATAACGAGAAATTTTCTCTTTGGTCTCATCCAATGCAAGTTCCGCCTCTTTTATGGCGCGTAAAGCAAGCTCAGAAGAATTTTTCTTTTTTGCTTTCTTAAGAAGTTTTTTTGCAAGATTTATCCTCTTGCTTGCATATCTATTTGCTCCAGCCTCTTCTGCTTTCTCAATTAAGGCTTCTCCTCTGAGGATAAGCAAAGAAATATCTACTACGGGTTTTTCAAAAACTATCTCTTTCTTTGACTCTTCCTTAAGTTTTAGCTCTGGTTTTTCTTTTTTTGGAACTTCTTCTTTAGGTTCTGGTTTAGGTATTGGTTCTGTTTCTATTTCTACTTCTTCTACTTCTTCTGGTACAGACAATTCAATTGGTGGCTCAATTGGGAAAACGACTACCGCCTCTTTTTTTGACTCAGGTTTTTCTATTTGCGGAATGTATACTACCATCATCATAGGGATATTAACAAAAACACAATCGCCTTCTTCAGAAATTACAACCTCCTTTTCCTCAGAAACCCACCCCTCTTTTTCTGCCCTTAACTTATACTTCCCAGGCTTTATAGGAAAATTTGCCGGTGTTTCAGAGAATGGTTTATCATTAATGTATAGCTTTGCTTCAATCACTGGATATGAAGCAACATAAAGCTCTGCAGCATAAGAAAGAAAAGGAATAATAAAAATAATTAATTTTATTAGAAAAACTAACATTTTCATTTCTGTAAAATATCAATATATAATATAGTTTCTTGGTTTTGAATTAGTCAAGATTTTTTGATTGAAACTTATCCATATCTTTAAGAAAGCAAAATTTTATTTGTTCCACTATTATCTTTCTTTAAACGAGGACCAATCTTCTCTATTTTTCTACTATGTGGTTTTTCAATGGGAGAAAGATCAATAATGGCTGTAATTTCCTTTTCTTCTTTTAGATCTTTCTTTGCTTTTTCATAAAGTGGCTTTAGGATAGACTCCATTTTAACCTTTGGATTTTTTAAGAAACTATACATTGCCT